>JAUWLJ010000048.1 GCA_030613705.1 Chloroflexota bacterium | reverse complement strand
AATTTGATCTGCACAGCAAGGCAGAGCTGCGACGAGCTCTGGCTGATTGGGACTTCAGCGCCTGGCTTCAGTGAAGAAAACCGCACCACTATTGACCGGCATATCTGGCTACCAGGTCTTTTCTCCCCGCCACATCTGGTTCACCCGCGCGGGTACCCCGATCATTCCCTACCTCTCCCCTGTAAATGGGATTGTTTTTCGCTCTGAATTGGGCTAAGTTAGGGGTATGAACACGCTACTCAATCCAGTTCCAGGTGATTTACTGCTTGTTATAGCGCCGCATGCGGGAGGTGCGATCATGTGGAATCTGATAGCCCGTCTGGCCTGCCGGGGTGCCTTGCGTCTATTGGATGGTGGCAATCGTTTTGATGTCTACCGGTGCAATCTGGCGGTTGGGCATACCCTGGGTGGTCAGACAGCGGATTTACCAGCTATTTTGGAACGCATTTGCCTGGCGCGCGCTTTTACCTGCTACCAGTTGGTGGCTTTGTTGAAGGAAACACCCACTCAACCGGTTCCCACGCTGGTTCTGGATTTGTTGTCGACGTTCTACGACGAGAACGTATCTACGGCAGAGAGCCTGCGCCTGCTGCGGATTTGTCTTGCTCAACTGCAGCGATTGAATTATCTGGCGCCAGTTGCTATCAGCGTTCGTCCTGGTCAACCTGAAAGCCGCCCCGAGCTGCTGAACGTATTGCTGGAGGCTGCTGGTCAGGTCTGGACGCTGGAGCCGAACGTGCCTAAACCGCCTCTCCGTATGTTCTGAGGCAAACGACTTGGAGAAAATAGGTTACGAAAGGTTTTTCTGAACTGCTTATGGGACGCACACTACCTTCGATCACACAAGCTTTTTTGCAAGAGAAAGGATCCTTTTCCCGCTTCCGGCGTGCATTACGACGCAGCGATCAGCTGGCGCTGGATGACCTGTTTGCGGCAGCCCACAAACACCTGGCCGCGGCAGCTTATGCAGCTCACGCGCTGCCCTTTGAAACTTTTTTACTGGCAATGCTGCTTGAGGAGCACAAGGAGGTCCAGCGTCTGCGCGGACTGCTCGAGGGCCAATTGGAGGTGGGAAACGGGGGGACAACGGGTAAAATGTAAGCACGAAAGCCCTACATCAATGCTTTGACAAAGTATCTTATACATGTTAAACTCAGTCCGCTTTCCAGAGAGAAGCCTGGTAGGAGGGGGCGCTTTCAAAGGGTGAGACATGCGGACAGTAAAATGGGATTACACACACCAGCAAGTCAGGATGATCGATCAAAGGCTGCTGCCTGGTGAATACCGGGAGGTCAGTTTCGCCAGCTACGATCAGGTGGCGGATGCCATTCAGCAGATGGTTGTGCGTGGGGCTCCGGCGATTGGGGCAACAGCTGCGTTTGGGATGGCATTGGCTGCTCACACATCGCCGGCCGATGAGGTTGTAGAATTGCGGGATGATATGGCCGCAGCGGCTGAGACCTTGCAGGCGGCTCGCCCAACTGCGATCAACCTGACCTGGGCGGTCGAGCGTATGCTACAGGTTGCCAATAATCCTGATGTGGATAATGTTCGCGACCTGCGAGCTGCAGTGCTCGATCAGGCACAGCGCATTGCCGATGAGGATGTGGAGATCAATAAACGGATGGCTGCGCATGGGGCAGGTTTGATGAAAGAAGGTGAAACCGTGATCCATCACTGCAACACCGGTGCCCTGGCGACTGTTGACTGGGGCACGGCTTTGGGAGTGATCAGGATGGCGCATGAACAAGGTAAACGCCCCCATGTATTGGTCGATGAGACCCGTCCGCGATTACAGGGCGCGCGCCTGACAGCCTGGGAGCTTGAGCAATACGGAATCTCGTACGAGATCATCACTGATAATGCGGCAGGATTTTTCTTAAGCAGTGGGAAAGTCAACCGGGTGTTGGTAGGTGCTGATCGGGCAGCTGCCAATGGAGATGTGGCGAACAAAATCGGCACGTACATGTTGGCGTTGGCTGCCAGGGATAACCAGGTCCCATTCTTTGCCGTTGTGCCAACCTCTACAGTCGATCTTTCGTTGGCTGAGGGGAACCAGATCCCGATCGAGGAGCGAGATCCAGGGGAGGTTTTAGATCTTGAGGTGAAGGGAGAACCAGTAGCCCCGGCAGGAGCTTTGGCAAGAAATCCTGCTTTCGATATAACACCGCACCGCTTGATTACGGGGATTGTGACTGAGAATGGGGTCGTCTACCCCCCATTTGAAATTAATCTCCCCAAAGCTGTTGTGGAGAGTAAACGCTAAGCTTTTACTCGAGGGAGACTGACCAAATGGAAATCGTGCTAACTGGCTCAATCGCTTTTGATTATTTGATGAAATTCCCCGGATATTTCCGGGATCATATCCTGCCTGATAACCTGGAATGTCTCAGTTTATCTTTTCTGGTGGAAAGCATGGTCCGCCAACCGGGAGGAATCGTGCCAAACATCGCCTACACATTAGCTCTTATGGGAGAGCGACCGCGTTTGTTTGCCACTGCTGGTGAAGATTTCGCGGAGTACCGAGATGCACTGGAAAGAAGTGGTGTGGATACTTCCGGAATCCGGCTGATCAAAGGCGAATTCACTGCCTCATTTTTTGTCAATACAGACCTGGCAAACGCGCAAATCGCCAGTTTTTACCCAGGAGCTATGTCAGCAGCGGGAGATTTATCGTTGAATGAATTGGAAGGCAAGCGACCAGAATTGGTATTAATCTCACCCAATGATCCCCGGGCAATGGTTCGCTATGTATCAGAATGCAAGCAATTGGGCATCCCATACATCTATGATCCCAGCCAGCAAATTCCACGTCTCACCGACGATGAGATCAAAGAAGGACTTGAGGGAGCTCTGGCATTATTCGTCAATAAATATGAATTCAGGATGATCCAGAAGCGGACGGGGCTATCTCCCTGGGAGATCAAAGCCCTTACCCAATTCTCTGTGGTCACTTTAGGGGAGGAAGGTTCTGTCATCTATCAGGGAGAAAAGGAGCTGAGAATCCCAGTCGTAACACCAAATCAGATCATTGATCCGACGGGGGTGGGTGATGCATTCCGCGGTGGTTTTCTAGCCGGATACGCGCGCGGGTGGGATTTGGAAATATGCGCTCAAATGGGAGCTGTTGCAGCTGCATTTTGCTTAGAGCACGAAGGACCGCAAGGTCATTCCTTTACCCCATCCGAGCTGGTGGCGCGCTTCCGTGAGCATTTTGATGACCGGAGAATATTGGACGCATTGATAAATTAACCCATAAGGAAAAAAGGACTGGCGTGCAGGATTAATCTAGAGGAATTTTGGAGATCAAAATGGAGAATTATGATATTAAGGAAATCAAGCTGGCTGAAGGAGGCCGCAGGAGAATCGACTGGGCAGAACGTGAAATGCCTGTACTGCGCCTAATCCGCGAGCGCTTTGCGAAGGAACGACCTCTCCAAGGTATGCGCATTGCAGCTTGTTTACATGTCACCACAGAAACTGCGAACTTAATGCACACTTTGCATGATGGGGGCGCTGAAGTAGTGCTTACTGCCTCTAACCCACTCTCTACTCAGGATGATGTGGCTGCTGCTTTGGTCACCCATTTCGAAATACCTGTATTTGCGATTAAAGGGGAGGATAATGTCATCTATTATAAGCATATCAACGCGGCGCTCGATCACCGCCCAAACATAACTATGGATGATGGGGCGGACTTGGTGAGCACACTGCATACCGACCGTCGTGAATTGCTTGAAAATGTTATTGGAGGCACCGAGGAGACAACGACGGGAGTCATTCGTTTGCGGGCAATGGCTGCGGATGGCGCGTTAGAATTCCCGGTTATTGCGGTCAATGACGCAATGACCAAGCATTTCTTCGATAATCGTTACGGGACCGGTCAGTCCACAATTGATGGAATCATTCGGGCTACAAACATCCTGTTGGCGGGAAAGAACTTCGTCGTTGCAGGGTATGGCTGGTGTGGGCGGGGATTGGCCATGCGGGCGCGCGGAATGGGCGCGAACGTGATTGTAACTGAAGTTGTACCCCTACCAGCTTTGGAGGCCGTCATGGATGGCTTCCGAGTTATGCCAATGTCTGAGGCAGCCAGGGTCGGTGATATTTTCGTGACACTGACCGGCGACATCAATGTGATTGATAAGCACCACTTTGAGCTGATGAAAGACGGTGCGATTGTAGCAAATTCGGGTCATTTCAATGTCGAGATCAACATCCCGGCCTTGGAGAAGATGGCAAAAGAAAAACGGCTTGTGCGGCCCTTCGTTGAGCAATATGTCCTGGAAGATAATCGCAGCATCAATATCCTGGCTGAAGGCAGGCTGATCAATCTGGCAGCGGCAGAGGGTCATCCGGCGAGTGTAATGGACATGTCATTTGCAAACCAAGCCTTGAGTTTGGAGTACATGGTGAGAAATGCGGATGCACTGGGTAAGAAAGTTTACAGTGTTCCAGAAGAGATCGACAGGGATATTGCTCGTCTGAAGCTGGACGCAATGGAAGTTGATATCGATACTTTGACCGAAGAGCAAATCGCGTATTTAAATTCATGGGAAGCAGGTACTTAATCTGAATCTTGGTCAGTTTTGACTGGTAATACGCTAGAAACATATATATTTAACTGAATGACCCAAATTCGATCACTCTTTTCCAGAGAAGTTGAATAGGGGTCATTTTCTATTTATGAAGGGTCGGTCTGTGTTTTTGCTCTTTTGGTTCGAGTTTTTATGAGATGTATGATTACTCAAGATGCCCAACGAGAAACTATCGTAAGATAGTTGTGATTCCAGCGAAATAACCGGATGATTCGAAGTCTGAAAGGTTGACTGCCAAATCGGAAGCCATGGTAAAGTTCTTGTATAACCCAAAGTTGAAAGTGCTGCTGTTCTGTGTGACGGCATGAGCCTGCTAGCAAAATTTATTTGATGGGCATGCTATAATCCGGAAAGCCCAAAAATGTGAGTGATATTCTGTCCCTATTATAGGGAGATTTACACGACTTTAAATCTATGAGCACGATACTGGTAACAGGAGGAACTGGCTTCATTGGGCAGGCCTTGGTACGCCATCTGGCGGATTCTGGACATAGGGTGCGGATATTATTGCGAGCTTCATCGCGATCACCAAATCTTCCCCGCGGTCTCCCTGTTGAAGTCGCGGTCAGCGGTCTCAATGACGAGCGTGGATTACGGGCAGCTATGGTCGGCGTTGATATTGTCTACCATCTGGCTGGCGCTGAATGGCGGGGCGCTTATGCCAGCCTGATGGAGATCGATATCCGGGGAACCCAAAATGTGGTCGCCGCGGCGGCAGATGCGAGGGTTAAACGGTTGTTCTTCGTGAGTCACCTGGGAGCTGACCGGGCTTCAGCATATCCTGTTCTGAAGGCTAAAGCCATCGCTGAAGAGTATATCCGCAGGAGTGGGATTGATTTCACTATCCTGCGAACGGCGATCGTTTTTGGCAACAATGATGGTTTCACCACGGGATTAGCGCAGCTGATTTCCAGTATACCGAGGTTCTTTTTCGTACCCGGGGATGGGGAAACTTTGCTGCAACCTCTGTGGGTAGAGGACTTAGCGATGTGCCTGGTTTGGGCGTTAGATGACGAGGGTACTAATAACCAGATGTATGAAATTGGTGGCCCGGAGTATTTGACATTTAATCAAGTTGTGCAAACAGTGATCGAGACCCTGGATATCCGGCGAAGATTAATTCACCTCCGACAACCTTATCTAAGAGCTTTAACGGTCTTATTAGAAAACTTGATGCCTGCAATGCCTGTATCGGTCTACTGGTTGGATTACCTGGCGACAAACCGGGCAAGCAATCTGGATGCGATCCCGCGTTTCTTTAACTTAATGCCATCCCGTTTATCACAACGATTGGCATACCTGGAAGGACGCGATTGGCGCAAAGATGTGTGGCGAATGGTCTTCCGGCGCCGTACAAACTGAACAAGAAAACAGACTTGATCTTGAGAGAATTATGTTAAACAATGGGAAAATCCGCATTTTGGACACGATAGAAGATTTACATATGGCGGAAGAGTTACAGCGGATCGTTTGGCCGGGGAGCGATACCGATGTGGTTCCTGCGCACTTATTGATTACGGTTGTCCATAACGGTGGTCTAGTGCTTGGCGCTTTCGCTACTGACGATCACGGAAGTGGGAGCGAGAAGCTGGTTGGTTTCGTATTTGGCTTCCCCGGGTTGTATTCAACGCCGGATGGACCACGCCCGAAACATTGTTCCCACATGCTGGCAGTCCTCCCGGATTTTCGATGGCGAGGACTGGGATTTGCACTGAAGCGCGCTCAATGGCAAATGGTTCGTCACCAGGGGATCGACCGCATCACGTGGACATATGATCCTTTGTTGAGTCGGAATGCTCACTTGAATATCACCCGCTTGGGAGCGGTATGCAACACTTATTTGTGCGATTTATATGGCGAAATGAGGGATGGATTAAATATCGGTTTACCTTCCGATCGTTTTGAAGTGGACTGGTGGGTAAACACAAAAAGGGTAGAAAGGCGTTTGAGCAAGAAGGCACGTCTTAACCTGGATTTCGCCCATTTCATTGCTGCGGGGGCTGAAGTCATCAATCCCACGCAGATTGACGGGCAAGGTTGGCCGATTCCATCGGAAGCGATCAGCTTCTCAACTGCAGAACTGACGGATAATCAGGATTCGCTGATCGTGTTGGTAGAGATACCCGCAGATTTCCCAGGGTTAAAAGAAGCGAATATCGAACTAGCCAAAGAATGGCGGTTAAACTCACGCGAAATAATTGAGGACCTGTTTCGAAGTGGTTATTTGGTGACAGATTTTGTGCATCTACCTGGAAAAATTCCACGCAGCTATTATGTGTTCAGTCACGGTGAAGGTACCTTTTAGGAGCGATACATGATCATTTCCCAGATCACCTTATATCATCTAAGGATGCGATTGCAAACTCCTTTCGAAACGTCATTCGGGATTACCCATGACCGGGAGTGTATCCTATTAGAAGCGAGAGCTGAGGGTTTGGCAGGTTATGGTGAGTGTGTGGCGGATCGAGATCCAGGTTATTCATATGAGACATCTGGTACGGCTTGGCATATTTTGCAAGAATTTCTCATTCCACAGATAATAAATACGGATTTGCTAAGTGCTGAGGACCTACAAAATCGAATGGCTCAAGTGCGGGGACACCAGATGGCGAAAGCAGGTCTGGAAATGGTTTATTGGGATCTGCGGGGAAAGAGTGAAAATCGAAATCTCCAGGATTTGATCGGCGGTAAGGGCGACCGAGTTCAGGTCGGAGTTTCGGTGGGAATTCAGGAGAATTCAAGGATCCTGGTTGGGGTAGTTGAGGATTACCAGGAGCAAGGATATGGCCGGGTAAAACTCAAGATCAAGCCTGGACGGGATATATCTGATGTGACCGCTGTTAGAAGCGCATACCCGGACCTGCGGTTGCAGGTGGATGCCAATTCGGCATACGAAATTGAATCTGCAATGGGTTTGCTTCCGCTGGATGAATTAGGTCTACTTATGATAGAACAACCCTTAGCTGAGGACGATCTCTGGGATCACCGCCAGCTGCAAGCTGAGTTTAAGACTGCAATCTGCCTGGACGAGAGCATCGTTACGGTAAGACATGCCCGCCAGGCTTTGGAAATGGGCGCCTGCCGGGTAGTAAATATCAAAGCTGGCCGAGTCGGAGGTCTCAACCAAGCGATCGCGATCCATAATCTCTGCATCGGAAAAGGTGTGCCTGTGTGGTGTGGAGGCATGCTGGAGACTGGTGTTGGACGGGCTGCTAACCTGGCATTAGCCAGCTTGCCTGGATTCGTTTTCCCTGGGGATATTTCAGCAACTGATCGGTATTATGAGGAAGATATTACCCAAGAACGATTTGTGCTCAATCCCGACAGTACAATCACGATTCCTGATGCTCCCGGATTAGGAATATCGATCGATTTTCAGGCATTGAAACGGGCTACAATTAATAAAATAACTATCCACTGAAATCGAATCTGAATTCGATGAAGTAATCGACTTTATCTGACCTGCGATTACACACCTGGTCAGATTTTTTACTTATTCGGGTAGGGATCCATTCAACCCTGAATGGAGTAAAGGAACGACTGGGGTTCGGGAGGATACTTTCAACTGCAAGCTCATATTGGATTTCATTTTGAGTGTTAATGATCGGGTGACTTGCTGTTTGATGCTGACTGGAGTGATTTCGAAATGAGCGAAAAATGATGGAAGGCGTAATAATCAATTTATGATGTCCTTCATTGATATTGTTGCATTTTCACTTACCCTAATATATACTTTTAAGAAGCCCAGGATTTTTGTCTGCTAACGATCTATTGGAGAAAAACTATGCGTACATACGACATCACTCTGACCATTTCGCCTGACCTGCCTACCTGGCCGGGTGATCCCGGGGTTAAACTTGAGCGGGTGGAAAAGATCGAAGATGGGTCTAATGCCAACGTCTCGCGTGTGGAAATGGGCGTCCACACAGGAACGCATGTTGACGCTCCATTCCACTTTCTGCAGGACGGTACCACCGTCGATAAACTCAATCTCAGTTTGCTCACTGGTCGGGCATATGTTTTACATTTACCTGATGTGGAAGTGATCACAGCTGCGGTGCTTGAGAAGGCGCAAATACCCCCCCGCACTCGGCGAGTGCTATTTAAAACCCGCAATTCAGACTTTTGGGTCAAAAAGGAACCTGATTTTCAAACCGATTTCGTGGGTCTCAGTGAAGATGGCGCTGAATATCTGGTCAGACGTGGGGTGAAACTGGTGGGTGTGGATTATCTCTCCGTCGCCCCGTATGGGAACAGCCGTCCGACCCATGAAAAACTATTGGAAGCAGGAGTGGTGATTGTTGAGGGATTAGATCTCTCTGAGGTATCCCAGGGGCGATATACAATTTATTGCTTACCATTGAAATTGGCAAATTCAGATGGCGCACCAGCGAGAGCGATTTTGATCGGAGTTTAAGGTAGAGCCTGGTTTATAAACTATTTAGGTGTAAATTCGAGGAAGCCGAATACCGAAATCCTGCTCAAGTATTGCTTTCTCCCCCTGGGCGATGTGATGCACAAGACTCCCAACTGAATTGGTGACAATAGATATTGGGTGCAAACGCCCTCTAACAATCAGCAGTAGCGGATGTTTTTTCTTTTGTGGAATTTATTCCAGAAGTGTATAACCCCCATCGATTAAGATCACCTGGCCACGAATCACACTGGCAGCTGGGCTACACAAGAAGGCGACAACTTGAGCGATATCCTCTGGGGTTACCAAGCGACCAGCTGGAGTCCGGCTGATTGCCGAATCGATCAGGTCTTTCCTTTGAGCAGAATCAAAATGGTGCAGCACTTCTGTCTTGGTAATTCAGGGGGAGACTGCGTTGACAATGATGTTCTTCTCAGCCAGCTCGACTGCCAGATAACGGGTGAGGGCTTTCAGGGCTGCTTTGCTTGCACCAACAACGACATAATCCGGAAGAACACGGAAAGAACCCGGGGTGGAGATGCTGACAATGGCACCACCACCCCGTTTGCCCATCAATGGGTCTGCGCGTTGATTAGCAAAGAGCAGGGAGCGCGCGTTGATGTTTATCGTCCAATCCCAGCCCCTAGGTTTTTGTTGTAGGGCTGGGCGATTGTAGCCAGAAGCGGCGTTGCATATCATAATATCTAAAGCGCCGAAGTGTTTTTCTACTTCGCTGATAGGATGATCTAGTCCATCATCGGTGCCTACATTTGCTTTCACAAGCAGCGCTTAATGGTCGAGTTTGCGAATAGCTGCAGCCGTCTCTTCTGCGGGAGACCGGTTGCGTAAGAAATTAACCACAATTTGCGCGCCTTGACGGGCAAAATGCTAAGCGATTTCACGGCCAATACCCCGGCTTGAACCGGTGATTAAGTCGATTTTTCCGTC
>JAUWLJ010000159.1 GCA_030613705.1 Chloroflexota bacterium | reverse complement strand
GGAACTCGAGCAACGTGTTGCAGAACGTACAGCTGAATTAGAAGGAGCCCTGTTAAAAATAACGGAGCTCAACCAACTCAAATCAAACTTTATCTCCAATATTTCCCACGAGCTGCGCACACCTCTCACCCATATCAAAGGTTACCTGGACATTTTATCCGACCGCAGTTTGGGTCCCCTGACCCCTCTCCAGGAGGACGCTATTAATGTTCTTGTGCGTTCAGAAGATCGCTTGGAGCAATTGATCGATGATTTAATCCAATTCTCACTGGCAGTCAGAGGGGAGCTCAGTCTATCTCTACAGCCGCTCGACATCCGCCATTTGGTAGATGCTTATCTGCCTCAAATTCTAAAGAAAGCCGAAGCGAAAGATATCGATCTTGAGGTCACAATTCCAGTTGGTTTACCGAAAATTTACGCGGATCAAGATAAAATACAGTGGGTTATTAATCAGCTGCTGGATAACGCCATCAAATTTACCCCAACAGGCGGTCAGGTGAGATTCTCTGCGCAACACGAAATGGATCTCATTGAATTCACAGTCAGCGATTCTGGGATTGGTATTCCTGCAGAGAGCATCTCAGAAATATTCGAACTCTTCCATCAATTGGACGGCTCTGTTACCCGCAGGTATTCCGGAACAGGTCTCGGATTAGCGATGGTCCACCACATTCTTGAAGCACATGGTTCAGAAATTAATGTAGATTCAAACCCAGATCAGGGGACACGCTTTTCCTTTTCCTTACCGGTAGCAGGCACATAAGATGACGAATAAAGTTCGCGATCCAGAAAATTTGGATGCACAGGAACTCGATGCAATCTACGCCATCAGTCGCGTTGTCACCCGTGCTTCGGAGTTAGAAGCCAGCCTGGATGAGATTATTGGCATCGCCAGAACAGTCTTCATTTTTGACAATGTCGTTCTCTATGTCCATCAGCAAGCAGATAGATTCGAACCATCATACGCTCGAGCGATTGGCCGCGGCCGGAATTCAGAGTCCGATTTAGCCTGGGGAGAGCCGATTGCCAAGGATGTACTCGAAAAAGAGAAGATCGTCGTCCGCCAGGAAATTACCGGCGATTTCACCAAGGATCGCATGAAAGACCGCTATTTCCTCGGGCTGCCATTGGTTTCCGGCGATCAAAATGCTGGCGCACTGGTTTTTGTCCGTTATGGTGGACCACAATTCACGCCCGAACACACCCACCTAGCGGAATATATCGCTGGTCATATCGCCCAACTCTATGAACATGGAAATCTTGTCACCCAATTATCACGTCTCGAAGCCGAGAGACAGCTTGAACGTCTGCAGGATGATTTCGTAGCAACAGTCTCGCACGAACTACGCACTCCTCTTGGCTTTATCAAGGGATACGCCACTTCACTTCTCCGGGATGATGCAAATTGGGATCAGGATACCCGGCGGGAATTCTTGACCATCATCGATGAAGAAACCGATCGCTTGAAGGAATTAATCGATAATTTGCTCGACTCCTCTCGTTTGCAATCTGGCACACTGCGCATGGATTTCCAACCTGTCCGAATAGATACGATGTTAAGGGACCTCACTCTTAGAGCCAGATCATTCGATGAGGACTTAAATATTGAGGTCAATTTAGAAACATCACCCTTGAAAGTTCAAGCTGATCCAACCAGATTAGCGCAAGTATTCGATAATCTGATCAGCAATGCTGTTAAATATGCCCCAGACTCAACAGTCAAAATCACATTAAGTACCCATGATGATCATGCGCATATCGAATTCAGCGATCAGGGACCAGGTATCCCAGCTGAAGATCTGCCGAACATTTTCACCCGCTTCTTCCGTGTACCCAACCAGAGCCGCTCAATTCGTGGATCCGGGTTGGGTTTATTCATCTGTCGCAGGATCATACATGCTCATCAGGGTGAAATTACCGCTGAATCAAATTACGGCGAAGGAACCACATTCCATATATACCTCCCGATAATGAACCATGAATCCGGCGAGGACAGCTAACAATAATGAATTTAGGAGGCAATCCATGCTTACAAGAATATTGGTCGTTGATGATGAACCCCGCTATGTCCGCTTGATGGAAGCCAATCTGATATCAGAAGGCTATGAAGTTTTAAAAGCCTATGATGGGCAAAGTTCCGTTGAAATGGTGGCTGACAAGCAACCAGATCTGGTCCTTTTGGACGTTATGATGCCTGGGCTGGATGGATTTGGTGCCTGCGAACGCATTCGTGAGTTCTCTTCCGTTCCAATCATCATGGTTACTGCCAAGGGAGAAGAGCAAGATCGAGTGCGAGGTTTAGACGTTGGCGCAGATGATTATATTGTCAAGCCGTTTTCAGCAACTGAAGTTTTAGCTCGGGGGCGGGCCGTACTTCGTCGAGCTCAGGTCTCAGGCGGCACTTTTGAGCAGTCTGTTTTCTCCCATGGGAACTTGCGCATTGATTTAGCTCGCGCCGAGGTCTTCAAAGAAGATAACATGGTATTTCTTTCCGCAACCGAGTATCGCCTTCTATTACAATTTGTTCACAACCAGGGAAATATCTTGACTTCGGAAGATTTATTGGTCAATGTTTGGGGACCTGAATACAGAGAGGATAAAGAGATCCTCTGGGTGAGTATTTCTCGACTTCGGCAGAAACTTGAAGATGATCCTCGCAATCCACAGCATATTGTCACTCGTTCTGGGATGGGATACACAATGCCGCCTGTTTAATGTGCTTTGTATAACAGAAACCAGAATAACAGGCAGACAGTGGAGAAAATATGGATAATCCCCCGATAGCAATTGCAATCCGCTCAAAAAAACTTGGCGTATTAATGCAAAGTGCGCGGCTATCCACCGAGAAATCGATTGGTGACTGCGCAGAAACCCTTGGAATCACCAGCCAGGACTTGGAATCTTATGAACGTGGAGAGGCTTCTCCCTCCTTACCTGAGTTGGAGGCACTTGCCTTTCACTTGAAAATTCCACTGGACTACTTTTGGGGACGGGAGATAATCGACTTAACCCAAAATGAACCCAAGGTATTCGAAAGAGATCGCTTGATGCGACTGCGCAGCAGGGTGATCGGTGCCAGCTTGAGGCTGGCCAGGCTTGAAGCTGGACTGACGACACTTGAATTGGCGTCCAGTGTGGGATTTAGCGAAGAACAAATGAACAGCTACGAGCTGGGTGAACAATCCATCCCTTTGCCTGAATTGGAGTTACTAGCAAACAATCTCAATCGAACGATTAGAGACTTCCAGGATAGTCGCGGGCCAATTGGTAAATGGATCAAGCAACAGCGTGTAATGCAGCATTTTGACGATCTACCCCCAGATCTGCAGGATTTTATCAGTAAACCAATAAACCGGCCTTACCTGGAGATCGCTCAGCGATTAAGTGGAATGTCAGTTGAAAAACTGCGCGCAGTGGCTGAAGGGTTATTAGAGATCACACTTTGAAGTTTATAAGGTCACATCATAATGGTAAAAGCTATATCTCCAGGGGAACTTAAACAGGAAGCTGAACGGGCATACAAGAAAAAAAACTACCATACTGCCGCCAAATCTTTTCAAGCTGCCGCGGAAGGATATACACAGATTGGAGAGCCGCTTGAGGCAGCTGAGATGCTCAATAACGCCAGCGTAGCTTATTTACAAGCTGAGCAACCAGAATCTGCACTGGAAACCGCCCTCAATACGGATGAAATTTTCGCAGCTGCAAGTGATAAACGGCGCCAGGCGATTGCCCTGGGAAATCAAGCTGCTGCGTATGAAGCCTTATCCCAATTGGAGACCGCCGCTGATGCATATCAATTCTCCTCAGAGCTGCTGAAGGAGATTGGTGATAAAGAACTCCGCCCAATTGTCATGCAGTCTTTATCTGCTGTTCAGCTCCGGCTCGGCCAGCAGATGGAAGCTTTAGTCACGATGCAGGCGGGTTTGGATGAAATCGAAAATCCAGGTCTTAAGCAGAGACTGATTAAAAAGGTTTTACGTTCCCCTTTCAGCTATTTCAACCGCTTGTCCTGAATAAATCGGGTATCTATATGGTCACCAAGTTGAAACACTCCATTCGCCAGGCGAACAGCTCAGACCAGAAACAATTGGCGAATTTGATCCACTTCGGCACCTTAGTCCACCGCCACCTCGATTGGCGCCCCCCTCTTGAATGGATTGGCCATGATCCATTCCTCGTGCTGGAGGAAGATAATCGCCTGGTTGCAGCCCTTGCCTGTCCACCGGATCCACCCTCAGTGGTTTGGATCCGCTTGTTTGTTGCTTACGATGAAAAAAACCTGGCCGTGTCCTGGTCACAACTCTGGTCCCAGGCATTAGAAATGATCTCTCCTGATCCGGACTTGCAGGTGGCTGCCATCCCTCTCCAGAACTGGTTCCAACGATTACTCAATGCGAGCCAATTCCAAACAACTACAGATGTTGTCATGTTGATCTGGGACAATGGTAAGATACCACCCGAACAATCTTCACCTGAGATATCTATCCGTCCGATGACTATCGATGATTTATCACAGATCGAGGTTATCGATAAAATTGCTTTTGGTTCACTTTGGCATAATTCACAGACCTCTCTGGAATACGCTTTCAAACAAGCTGCAATTGCAACCATAGCGGATATTGATGGTGTTATCGTCGGATATCAAATAAGCACCTCTATGCAAATGGGAGGTCACCTGGCTCGATTAGCTACTCACCCGCAATACCAACGCCAGGGGATCGGATATGCGATCCTGCGCGATTTGCTGGTGCAGTTTAAACAGCGTGGGGCTATGCGCATCACCGTAAACACTCAGGAAGAAAACCTGGCTTCGATTGCACTTTATGAAAATGCAGGATTTACCCGTACCGGCGAAACTTACCCAGTTTATCAATACCAACCGTAATAATCTATTACAATAGAGCAGTTCAATCCCCTTCCAACTACATCAGACCGCTCTGATGTTTGGTTGGATCATCTCAGGAGACCATTATGGACAGCGAGAATGATGCTGCTGTGGCAAAAGCCCAATTTCGACATACCCTGCTTGCTATCCGCCAAGTCCTTGGTGAAAAAGGTGCCAAAGATATAGTTCAATCCGCGAAATTAGATGTCAAACTTGCCTCGCTTCCACCAGACAACTCAGATCGAACATTCAAGGAGCAAGATTACGCCCATTTATTGCATACCATTGAAGTCACTTATGGGGAGAGAGGCCCACAGATATTAAATCGTATCGGCAAGGAATCACTCCACATTATCTTGCGCGATCAACCTGGTTTGATGGGGACCGCCAAAAGAGTTATGAGTCTCTGGTCTCCCGAACAGCGAATTGAATTCATATTAGAAGCGATCATCGATACCCAACGTAAAACATATCCCCAAACTGAAATTTGGTTGGAAGGTAAAGATGGAAAGCTGGCATATATCGAACAGAACTGCATTGTGTGTTATGGACGCCAAAGCCCGAAACCCGTTTGCTATCTCACTACTGGGTTTATTAGTGAAGCGATACATTGGGCAACTGAGAAGGAAATCGAAGTTAAGGAAACGGCTTGCACTGCCGCAGGGGATGCCTATTGTCGATGCACTGTTGATACAGCGATACATCGAAGCAATATTACTTTAAGTGATTAAATTGCCTTGAATTTCCCAAAGATTAATTAAGGCTAATATATACCTGG
>JAUWLJ010000114.1 GCA_030613705.1 Chloroflexota bacterium | reverse complement strand
GAAGACCAATATTTTTCTATTTCTATGGGCGGTGTACTCTGCCCCCGCTGTGGACCAAAATTCCCAGATGCAAGCCAAATAGCAGTGAATACTCTCAAATATATGCGTCACTTTCAACGAAGCTCGTTCTCCGAAGCTGCACGGGTTCAGCTAACCCCAGAACTGAATCACAATCTGGAACAGCTCATTCAGCGTTATTTCTTATATTTCTTAGAACGAAACCTCAACACCCCAGCTTTTATCCGCCGCGTCAAGAACCAAACGCAGCAGGATTGATCCCCACTATTATAGATATTGATCAAATAAATCGCCAGTCCTGACCAGCACTGATCAATTTACCCTCGTTTATTCGTGCAGGAAACTGTGCACGACTGCATTGAATACCCCCGCTGAAAATGGTTTCTGCAACCAGTGAACATTCCCGGACTCAAGCAATGTTTGATCTTGCTCTTTTACAGGATGACCAGTGATGAAAAGCATTTTCACGTCGGGCCAACGTTCCATCAGATTCTGGTAGAGGGCTACACCTCCCATAACCGGCATGACCATGTCGCTGACGACCATTGCAATATTGTCGGCTTGTTGTTCATAAATATCTAACGCCTCTTGCCCATCGGCAGCTGTCAGAACATGGTAATTTGAATCGACGAGTAAAGTTTTCATTGCTTCTCTTGTTGAGTAATCATCCTCAACAAGCAATAAGGTTTCACCAGAACCTCTGATGTCTGAGTATAGGTCTGGGATATCGACGTCCTCACCTACAGGCTGCTGTGCAGGCAGGTAAATATGGAAGGTGGTGCCTTCACCAACCACGCTGTGCACGTCAATATAGCCATCGTGTTGTTTGACAATGCCATATGCTTGAGCTAAACCCAAACCGGTACCCTCGCCCACAGCTTTAGTCGTGAAAAACGGTTCGAAAATATGTGGCAAAGCGTCTGGCGGGATGCCTTCCCCGGTATCATTTACCGTGATGCGATTCCAAGTGCCTGGGGGAATATCCGGGCATGGCGGTTGGTCTCCATCTGCTAATCGGATTTGATCGAGTTCGAAATGTAAAGTTCCGCCATTGGCGGAAGCGTCACGTGCATTCACTGCCAAATTCATAAATACCTGCTGTAAACGGGTCGGATCAGCATTCACCAGATAAACTCCAGGTTGGTAAGTCAGCTCTATATGGATCGTTTCAGGTAAGATTCTGCGGAGAAGTTTGTCCAATTCTTTTACAAACGGCAGTAAATCGAGTGTGCTCTGCTCCATCACAGAACGGCGGCTGAAATCTAATATCTGTCTGATCAGGCTGGCTGCTCGTTGGACCTGCTGCTGAATAATATTCAAGCGCTCCTGGCTGACAGGCAACAGGTTGGGATCGCGTCTTAATAGGTCCGCATACACCACAATCGCGGCCAGGATGTTGTTGAAGTCATGGGCAATACCCGCTGCCAACTGTCCCACGGTAGCCAATCGCTCCTGCATTTGGATGCGCGTTTGGGTTTCCCGTTCTAGGGTTACCTCGCGGATGACCACTACCCATCCACCTGGGTCGTCTCCCTTTTCTAAGAGCTGTGCTCCAATCTCAAAAACCTGGCGTGGGGGTCCGGTTACCTCAAGCTCATACCATAAATTCTGCAGCTCTGGTTTCAAGAAATCTTCCAGTGGTTTCTGACCAAGATGAGTAAGAATATCACCGGCTACAAATACCGCCAGGTTAATCAGGTAGGTTTGGGCTACCGGGTTAGCGAGAACCACCCGCATCTCCTCGTCTAACAGGATCACACCTTCTGGAACAGTATCGATGATATGCTGCACCTGTTGGGCATTTTCTTGGATTCTTTCGAGCAAAGCGATGCGTTCCACAGCCCCTGCCAGCTGTCTACCTACCCCTTCTACCAGAGCGATCTCCTCGGTTAACCAATTGCGGGGCTGTTGTGAGGCAATGCATAACCCACCAACCATTCTCCCTTCGGATACAAGCGAAACAGTTAGAGAGGCTCGCAGATCATGTTCTTTTAACTTAGGCCAATAATGGTAGTATTGATCTCCCTCCATCAATATCTCCCAATCTTGAATTGCGATTGTCGGTGTTCCGCTATCTTGCGCTTCATGGTTGAGCTGCTCAAATATCTCACCCAGACTGGTTGGCATTTCTTGCTGGATGTGCTGCTCTTCAACCCAGATCCCACCGATATGCAGTCCAAGCGCTCTCAATGTGTGATCAAGTGTAATATCCAGGAGGTGCTCCAAATCCGAGGCAGCAGTTACCTCAGTGATGATTGCATTGAGGGCTTCCAAATGTGCTGTCCTGCGCCGAGTTTCATCGAAAAGTCGTGCGTTCACCAATGCAACAGCTGCCTGGCGGGCGAAAGTGAGCATGACTTCTTGTTCTGCATCTGAACCCACATGGGGTTCATCGTAATAACAACCTATCGCGGCAACAACATCGTCCTTATATACTAATGGCCATAAATCCACGCCCCGGATTCCATCCTGCACACTGATATCCTTCAACAAGGATTTGGCTGGCAATTGTTCAATATCTGAGATCAGGATCGGCTCGGAGCTCTTAAACAGTATTCCACCTGGCAATTCTTCAAAACTTCCGATGACTGCCTGAATATATTCAGCAGATAAGTTTTCAGCCCAGGGAGCGCTCACTTTTCCACTTTCTTGGCGCAGGTAGAGTGCTGCCCGATCTGCCTGTCCCAAAACCATGGCTCCTCTACCGATGCTGTCGATCACTTCCTCCGGGGTTAATGGGCGGTTGAGTCCCTCACTGATTGTCGCTAGATGAGCCATACGTTCGGCTTGATCACGCGTAGCTGCGAAAAGGCCCAAGCGTTCTAATACTTGTCCTACTTGGTTGGTTACTTTCTGCACCAAGGAAATTTCCCCAGCGGAGAATTGCCGGCGAACCAAGGAAACCATCTCTAATGTCCCAACAACCTCGCCTCCGAAAATTATCGGGGCGAGCAAGAGGGAAGCGACTCCGCGCTTTTCAGGCGAATCGAGCATGCCGGCCAGCAACGGATCGTTCTGTGTATCCTCGATCGCTAGAGGTGTACCACTTTCCAGGACCGAGGTCATCACCGGGTTGCCGATGACAGGAATCTGCTTTCCGAGAATTTCGGGACGATCGGCTTCATGATATTCGGCTATTACCTGGGACATCGTGAGCAATGAATTGAGCAGTGCAAAGCTCACCTCTGGTACATGGAGAAATTTAGCCAGTTCAGAACAGATCAAGCTCAGGGCGACAGTCAAATCATTTTCCGTCGCAGTTATGGCGATGATTTGACTTAAGAATGTCAACTCAGCTAACCTGTGTTGGGTCTCTTCAAATAATCTGGCATTCTCGATAGCGATAGCAGCCTGATTGGCCAAAGTATTTAAGGTATCAAGGTCATCCTGTCTATATTCCCGCGGTCGACAACTTTGGCAGGCAAGCATTCCAAACACCTTGCCACCCAAACGCAAAGGAACTGCCAGGATTGAAAGATCTGTATCAATACCAGTCAAACTCTCTAAACCGAGGGTTCCCAACTCCTGTCGATTGTTAACCAGCAATGATTTGCCTGTCGCGGTGACATAAGAACTGAGGCTCTGGTATGCCGGCATTGACTCTGCTTGAAGCGGTCCATTTCGATCCATAAAATATACTGGAAACAAATCCTGTTGATCTTCATCTCGCAACACAATCAGAAATACTTCGACATACATTAATTGTGCAGCTGCACGGTGGATCGCAGTATAAACTTGATCTGGGATCAAACTAGCCACAACCTCCTGGCTGATACTAGACAGGATTGAGAGTTGACCTGCGCGACGATGAACGGCTGACTCGGCTCGCAACCGATCTATTGCAGTCGCCAGTTGCCCTGCTATGGTAGACAATAATCGCTGATCAGAATCACTGAAGCCATCCACAATTTCTCTTTCAGCATTCAATACACCAATCACCCGCTCACCAATTTTCAAAGGGACACATAGCTCTGATCGGGTCGAACTGTCTACTTCGATATAGTTTTGCTCGCGACGAACATCAACAACACGTCTGGGTTCGCCAATCAAAGCCACTTGACCACTGATCCCTTCTCCGATTGGAATCCATTCTGGTCCCTTCAATTTGCCATGTTCGCGGTAAGAAGGATGGGTTCGTAAGCGCTCCCCCTGTTCATCCACCAGAAGGACGCCAAAATTATTGGGATATAAATTCTCCCCAATGATTTGTGTCGCCCGCTCGATCAGGACATCCTCATCAGTAGCTTCAGCACCAGCCGTTGCGATTGCATGCAGTATGGTTAATTCATCCAATCTCAGCTGGAGAGATTCGCCCACTGGTCGCGCTTCTTCATTGGGGCTGGTTTGGGAGCTATCGGAACGCGTTCTTTGCCAGATAACCCAGAATACACCCCCGGTTGTCAACCCAACCGCTATGCCGATAAGAATTAATAGATAAGAATTCCAATCCATCGATATTTAATCCAGTAATGCCACAAATTCGAGATGAGTTTTCCCTATTCAACTCGAAATTGGATTTAGTGCATTAGTTACTTATACAATATTTCTGAATGGTTGGCAACACACCATAGGTTCTATTTCCATACATCTTACCTGGTTATGGTGAAGATATAATAAGGCTGGCACAAAATCATCTGCCTGGAATGTGCTTTCAAATCGGTTGCCAACCATCTTGACCATTATGATAAGCTATTGACCTTATGACACAAAAAAGATATTCAAATCAAGATCTTGCCGATATATTTCAGACGATTGCCAACCTGTTGGAGATAAAAGGTGAGGTGATTTACAAAATTTTGGCTTATCGAAAGGCGGCTGACAGTCTGCGGGACTACGGGGGAAACGTGTACGATGTGTGGCAGGAAGGCAAACTGACTGATATCCCCGGAGTAGGGAAAGCGATCTCCGAAAAGATCGACGAGCTATACACCACCGGTCAGCTGGAGTTCCTGGACAAACTCTCCGCAGAAGTGCCACCCAGCCTGGCTGAAATGCTGGAGGTGCCCGATCTCGGTCCCAAGAAAGTCGCCCTTTTTTGGAAGGAGTTGGGCATCATCGATCTGGCTGATTTAGAAGCTGCCGCTCGGGGGGGCGAATTACAGGAACTGCCTGGCATGGGCGAGAAATCTGAAGCTAAAATTTTGGCTGGGATCGAGTCGCTCTCCCGGCGCACGACACGCACACCCCTTTGGAAAGCCTGGCCAGCAGCCGAAGATCTGCTCGCCAGGTTGAGACAAATACCGGGAGTAGAGATAGCCGTGGCTGGAGGCAGTCTGCGCAGGATGCGAGAAACCGTAGGGGATCTGGATCTGTTGGTGGCAGCTGAAGATTCATCACCCGTGATGGAAGCTTTTACCAACCTGCCAGAAGTACTGCAGGTGATCGGGAGCGGAAAAACAAAATCCAGTGTCGAATTCAACAATGGCCTGCGGGCTCAGCTGTGGGTGCATCCTCCAGAGCGTTTCGGTACGGCGCTGCAGTATGCCAGTGGATCAAAAGACCACAATGTGCGCTTGCGCGAACTGGCGATAAAACAAGGATTGTCACTCTCGGAGCACGCTTTCACCCGCCAGGATCAGAGCGAGATATTGTGCGCCAACGAAGAGCAGGTCTACGAAGTACTCGGGATTCCCTGGATTCCACCCGAGGCGCGCGAAGACCGGGGCGAAGTCCAAGCTGCTCTGGCAGGTGAGCTGCCTGACTTTATCGAACTCAGCGATATCCAATCCGAGCTGCACACGCATTCCACGTGGAGTGATGGCAAATTATCTATTAAAGAGATGGCGATCGCCGCCAGAAACCACGGTTACAAAGCTCTGGCGATCACCGACCATTCACCTAGTTTAGGTATCACCCAGGGAGTCACAGTAGAAGATTTTAAAAAACAACGCGCCGAGATAGACAGTGCCCAAAAGGATCTTGGCGATTCAATCCTAATTTTGCAAGGCTCAGAAGTGGAAATCAAAGCCGATGGAACGCTGGATTACCCAGACCAGGTGCTGGCAGAACTCGACATCGTCTTTGCTTCGCTGCACGTCAGCTTGCGCCAGCCAAGGGAGCAGGTCACCCAACGATTGCTTAACGCCATCCAGAATCCCCACGTAGATGTGATTGGGCACCCAACCGGACGCTTGATCCCAGATCGAGAGGGGTCAGACCTCGATATGGAAGCTGTCTTCGCAGCAGCTGCACAAAGTGGCGTGGCAATGGAGATCAACGCTCACCCAATGCGCCTGGATTTGAATGATATTCACGCCCGTCAGGCAATAGAGATGGGCATTCTGCTGAGCATCAACACCGACGCTCACTCTCCAGGAGAATTAGATCTTATGCACTTTGGGGTTGCTACTGCCCGCCGGGGTTGGGTAGAGGCCAAACACGTGATCAATACCTGGGAACCTGAACGCTTACTCAGCTGGTTGAGAAGCCGAGGATAAGCTTATCCAACCTCGCTGAGCTGCGTGTTTTTCCATCCCATGTGTATCTTCTATTAGCACCAAGGCACTGCCTGATTTCTTTACCATTTCAGCAAGGGAATGGATTTCGTCCCGGCGTTGTGGATCGCGCTTAACGCATCTGATGTAAGCCGCTAGGATTCGTTGAGGGTATAAATGGATCACCTGCGTATAAATTTCGGTGTCCTGCTCCCCACTGTCGCCGATCAAAATGAACTTAAGATCAGGCAAACTGTCCAGGAT
>JAUWLJ010000167.1 GCA_030613705.1 Chloroflexota bacterium | reverse complement strand
CGAAATGGGCTGCCTGGCGATCGCGACCTCTTCAGTCGAAGAAGCGTTAGACGAGGCCGCGCTTATGGCTGATGGAGAAGCAGTTATTTTAGTGACTGGATCTATTTTCGTAGCTGCTGCGGCCCGGTCTGTTTGGCTGGCCTGTTCGAGTGAAAAAAACTTATTGTATACTGGAATTTAAATATGAGAAACCGAGATTGGTTTTTGAGAGAAGACGAAGGCGAATTTGGCGAGACCCTGCACCGGCGTACGGAAGAGCTGTACAGCGTCCAGGATTCCCTGTCCGATGAAGATGGGTTTATCGAGTGCCCGGCAATACCTTTACGCGATCTGGTGATTTACCCCCGGATGGTCTCCCCAATATTTGTGGGGCGTGAAGGATCGCTCTTGGCGATCGAAGACACGCAACTGGAAGATCAAACCATGATCGCGCTCTTGCAGCGCGATCCGGACCAAGATGATCCTGGACCGGGAGATTTTTATCCAATTGGGGTAGAAATTGCGGTCGGTCGATTATTAAGCATGCCGGATGGATCAAGCTCCGCACTGGTGCAAGGCCGGCGTAGATTGGAGATCATCGAGTTTACTCAGGGTGAACCGTTTCTGATAGTTCGGGCAAGGCGCATCTTTGAACCAACCGATGTAAACCGGCAGATCGATGCCACCATGCGGACAACTCTTGAGCTGTTCCAACGCGTTATCCAGCTGGATCGCAGCCTGCCGGAAGAAGCTTATCTCTATGCATTAAATATTGAAGAACCGGGTTGGTTGGCGGACATGATCGCGACCACTATCGCACCTCCGATTGAAGAACGGCAGGAATTGCTGATGATCCCTGAACCTTTAGAGCGACTGCAGCGAGTGGTTAAGATGCTCGCACAAGAAGCAGATGTATTGGAATTGGAAGATGAAATCCACACCAAGGCTCAAGGAGAGGTAGACCGCACCCAACGGGAATATTACCTGCGAGAGCAAATGAAGGTCATCCAGTCGGAGCTGGGTGAAGGAGATCCCTGGTCCCGGGAGATCAACGAGCTGCGCAGTCGCATTGAGGGCGTCAGCTTACCGGAAGAAGTCCAAGTTCGGGCACTCAAGGAAGCGGACCGCTTGAGCCAGATGCCACCGCTTTCTCCAGAGGTCGGCATCATCCGTACCTACCTGGAGTGGATCCTGGAGTTGCCCTGGACAGAGACAACCGAGGATAACCTGGATGTGCCCCATGCGAGTAAAACCTTGGAGGAATACCATTATGGTCTACCGCGGATCAAGGATCGCATCCTGGAATATATCGCAGTCCGCAGCCTGAGCCCAAAGCGCGCCCGCCAGCCGATTTTATGCTTTGTCGGAGCACCTGGGACAGGCAAGACCTCGTTGGGCAAATCGATCAGTGAGGCCTTGGGGCGTAAGTTTGTGCGCCTCTCGCTGGGTGGAGTGCGAGATGAGGCAGAGATTCGCGGGCACCGCCGCACTTATATCGGTGCGCTGCCGGGACGGATTCTGCAGACCATGCGCAGAGCAGGTACGGTCAACCCACTCTTCATGTTAGATGAGGTGGACAAGCTGGGGCAAGACTTTCGGGGTGATCCGGCTGCAGCTTTACTCGAAGTTCTCGACCCAGAACAGAATCACACCTTCTCTGACCACTACCTTGAGCTGCCGTATGACTTATCCAAGGTCATGTTTATCACCACTGCCAATACTACGGCGACCATCCCCTTCGCCCTGCTTGACCGAATGGAGTTGATCGAGTTTCCAGGTTATATCGAAGAGGAGAAGATCGAAATTGCCCGTCGTTTCCTGATCCCTCGCCAGATGGAGGAGAACGGATTGCAGGGTAAAGAATTCCAGTTCACCGAGCTGGCATTGAAAAGGCTGATCCGTGAATATACTTATGAAGCCGGAGTACGTAATGTGGAGCGCGAGATCGGGCGTATTTGCCGAAAAATCGCCCGCCTGAAGGCAGAAAAGAAACGCTACCCACATCGCGTAGGGTCGGCATCCGTGGAACGTTTTCTTGGCCCTCCCCCAATTTTCAACCTGGAAGCAGAGCGGCGGAACGAAGTGGGTGTGGCGACCGCCATTGCCTGGACGGTAAATGGAGGTGAGATCATGCCAGTTGAAGTTTTGCTGGTTGCGGGTAAAGGAAATCTGCAGATCACCGGTCAGATTGGCAATGTGATGCAAGAATCTGCCCAAGCCGCACTTTCGTATCTGAAATCACGCGCCAAGGAATTAGCAATCAAATCAGATTTATTTGACGACATAGACATCCATATCCATATTCCAGAGGGTTCAATACCAAAAGATGGGCCCAGCGCAGGGATCACGATCGCGACGGCGTTAATATCCGCTTTCACCAGTCGTAAGGTGCGCAAGGATGTCGGTATGACCGGAGAAATTACCTTGCGCGGGCGGATATTACCGGTGGGTGGTGTGCGGGAGAAAGTGCTTTCCGGACACCGGGTTGGTTTAAAAACTGTGATTTTACCCAAACGCAATGACAAAGATTTGGTAGAAGTACCCAAGCAGGTTCGGGCTGAACTGGAGATCGTCCTTGTTGAAAATATGGATCAGGTATTGGATATCGCTTTAATGCCCTCCAAGACAAGTCGTAGAAGCCGGACCTTGAAATCTGGGCTATCCTCAGTGGATACCCCTGCCAAATCCAACGGAGAACCTCCTGCTATTCATCCAGGAGTATAACTTCTCGTTGGATCGGTCAACCGCGCGTCATAGAGACAATTCCTCAAGTGGATTCAGCTGATTTTAATATTTACCCGCTTTTAGCCCAAGGTATGGCACCTGATCTGCACTGGTTTTTAGAGGAAGTGCAAATGGGGGAATTGGCTGCCACACTTGTCGCCATGGCAAACACAGCGGGCGGTACACTTTTCTTAGGTATCAATCCAAAGTCAGGAAAAATCCATGGGTTGCAGGACGTCCCCTCTGCGCTCGATCGCGTCTTCCGGGCATGTTTGTACGCGGAGCCAACCCTGGTAATACCTGTTCCTAAAACACAGCGGGTCGCTCAAGTTGAGGTATTGGAAATCATCGTACCTCAAGGGTTGCCTCATATCTACAGTTTGGAGGGACGTTATTATTGGCGGGAAGGCAGGCTGTCAAACCCAATCCCACCCCGCCAATTACGCCAATTACTGGTGGAAAAGGGACTGGTGCTGTTTGAATCTCGCACTCCTCCAGCTGTTACTTATCAGGATTTGGATGCTCAGCAAATAGAGGCGTATGCCCAGGCGTATTATGCTGTGGTGAAAGTTCCGCAGGGGGATAGCCGATTAACGTTTGAGAATCTCCTGCTGCAAAGGGGGTGCTTGCACGAAGTTGATGGTGAACTACGCCCAACGAATGCAGCACTCTTATTGTTTGGTCGCTCTCCCCAACGATGGCTGCCAGCTGCCCAAATCCTGGCAGGACGATTCACTGGACATTCTTTCGGCGATCGCTTTATCAGGCAAGAGATAAATGGTTCATTACCTTCTCAATTACAGCAGGTTGAAAAATTTTTACGGGCAAACTTACAGAGCGTAGTTCGCATGATCGGGTTGCAGCACCAGGAAGTATTGGAATACCCATTTGACGCGGTCCGTGAATTGGTGGTCAATGCGGTCGCCCACCGGGATTACAATATCCAGGGGGATAGTATCCACTTGAATCTCTTCTCGGATCGATTGGAAGTGACTTCCCCAGGTGGTCTCCCTGGACCTGTCACGATCGATAACATAATGGAGGCTCGTTTCTCCCGCAACCCAGTCATCGTTCAGGTGCTGGCAGATCTGGGTTATATCGAACGGCTGGGATACGGATTAGATCGGGTGGTTTCCTTAATGGGAGAAAATTCGCTCTCACCACCCAAATTCGAGGAAGTTGTGGGAGCCTTCCGAGTCACACTCTACAACACTCCCGCAGAAGAGTTCGCTATACCTGATATGTCCCAGTACCAGCTGCTCGCTATCAATCCCCGCCAGGTATCTGCTCTCAATTACCTGGGAACTCGCCGGCGGATAACAAACCGTGAATTCCAGGAGCTGTGTCCGGACGTGCATCCGGAAACCCTGCGCCGGGATTTAGCAGATCTGGTCTCGCGGGGGGTTTTGCTGAAGATTGGGGATAAAAAATCCACCTATTACATTCTCAAGTAACAGGTTCTAGTCCATGAAAACCGATTCCGCCTCTGAGTAAGGGTTATTGGGAATTCAAGAAGTGTTGGGTGATTACGATCCTGAGGTGATAGCGATGATCTGGTAAATGGCTCCGGAGGAATAGTCAACCAAATAGAGCTCTCCCTCTTCATCCTCGCCAAAGCTGGATATCCGATGAGCAGGAATTTCGAATTCCTGGTTTTGCCAGGTATTTTCAATTTTTTGCAGCCCCCAGATCTTTCCGGAACAATAATCTCCAACGAAGTAAATGCCTTGTAAACCTGGATAGCTGGATCCCCGATAAACATAACCCCCACTAACCGCACAACCCGAGACCTGGGTCTCGTAGGTGACTACCGGCATTGTCAGACCACTGCTGTCGCAGGTGCTGCTGTTATAGCATTCCCTGCCTTCCATAATTTTCCAACCGTAATTCTCACCACCAGAACTGGTGGCAGGTTGGAAGTCAACCTCCTCCCACGTATTTTGGCCTACATCACCAATGTATAAATCTCCCGTCAGGCGGTCAAAAGAAAATCGCCAGGGGTTTCGCAAACCCAATGCCCAGATTTCACTCCGATATCCAGCAACTCCGACGAAGGGGTTGTCGGAGGGGATGCGGTATGGGGGGCTGGAGCTGTTGTTTAGAATCAAAGGTAGATAAATTAAGAAATTTCCAGAGCTTTGCAAGGTGTTTGTCAGCTCTACATCGATCCGCAACATTTTTCCCAGCAAAGAATCTGGGTTTTGTGCGTGGTTATTTGGATCTCCACCCCCACCCCCATCACCCGTTCCAATGTATAAATATCCATCAGGACCGAAAGCGAGTTGACCGCCATTATGATTTACAAAGGTGGGGTGCGCCAAATCTAAAATCGTCCGCTCTGACGCCGGATCAGCAAGGTTGGGATTTCCACTCACAGTAAAACGGGAAACTCTGTTATTCCCATTTTGAAGCGTGTAATAAACGTAGAAGTATGGTTTATCGTTACCGAAACCAGGTGGAAAGGCTACACTGAGCAGACCTTCCTCAGTCCCACCCTTATTGAAGGGAGAGCGGACGCGGTCGCTGATATCTAAAAAAGTTGACTGGAGAGAGTTGTTGTCAATTATGCGTATTCGGCCGCGCTGCTCGACAACGAATATACGCCCACTACCATCCCCAGCATTCGTGATATGGACAGGATTTTCTAATCCCCCGACGATGAAAGTCGTGCCAATGATCGGCCAGCTGGTTTGACTGCCCGCTTGTCCATCCTGATTTTCGAAGGGAAATCCAACCGATAAGATTAGGAAAATGAGAATAATGCGGAGGTATCCAGGTTTCATTTGATTTAATCCAATCCGATCATACGCAATATCCTGATTATTTCAATGGAAAAATAGTACTAAAATG
>JAUWLJ010000131.1 GCA_030613705.1 Chloroflexota bacterium | reverse complement strand
GAAAGGTTAGAAACAGATCGATCTTTTTCCCCTCTCTTCAGGGCATCGCTCCCCGGATGATTGGCAAGGTTGTTATAATACCCGCTGGGCACTCCGCAAACCTTTGATGAACTTAGCCATGAAAATCTCATTACACAGATTCAGAGTTTTCAAAAATGGGCTGCATGTAAGAAAATCGCCAACAAGATTCTCCCCCTTTTGTGGGATTCTTATCATTTTTGCCATTCTAATACTCACCTGTGCGGTTCAATTTCAAGGAAGTTCTGCCCAGGAGTTCGCTAACCGTTTGCGTTTCTTCCCCGGTAGATCGTTTACGTTGCTGATCAATAGCGGTTGCAAATGGCGTTTGTTGGGTTGATACATGTTTCAGGCCTTTCGGTATGGTTTCAGTCTGATTATATTTAATAACTTCCCTTTTGAGGAGGGTACAATTCAGACCAATTCCGTCTGGTCGTTTTTGCAGTGTGATCATAGCTTGGAATAAAGATTGATATAATTAGAACGATCATATTCTTGTCGTGAAATCCTTTTTCTTTTGACCTCCCAAATGGCGAATTTCCTATCGGTTATATCTAAACTCAAAACTATCAAAAGATCACACCTCTTAAGATATTTAATCTTACTGATAGTAACAACCATCTTGCTGCTGTTACCACTTAAATCTTCCAATGCATCCAGCAACGATGTTCTCTTTCCAAGCATAATAGCGACTGAACTGCCCCCCGCTCCTGCTGGAGAGCGGGTGCGTTTCGAACATCTCACCTCAGAGGATGGTCTGTCCAATAACCGGGTGGTGAGTGTCCTGCAGGATAGCCAGGGATTTATGTGGTTTGGCACCCAGGATGGGCTTAACCGCTATGATGGCTATGAGTTCCGTATTTTCAAACACGAGCAAGAGGATAAAAACCGCCTGAGTGGTAACTTCATTCAGGTGATCTTCGAGGACCACGCTGGCATCCTCTGGATAGGTACGCGGGGTGCTGGCCTGAACCGCTACGATCCAAAAACCGAACGTTTCACCCGCTATCGCCATAACCCCGATGATCCGAACAGCCTGGGGAGCGACATCATATATACAATCTACCAGGACCGGGAAGGAAACCTCTGGATTGGCACGAATGGTGGCGGGCTCAATCGCTATGACGAGGAAATTGACGGGTTCATTCGCTACCAAAATGACACGGATGATCCACAAAGTTTGAGCCACAATACCGTGTGGGCAATTTTGGAGGACGCAAAAGGAGTTTTGTGGATTGGAACTTACGGTGGCGGGCTCAACCGTTTTGATCGCCAAACTGAGCATTTCCTTGCATATAAGCACAATCCAGAAGATCGAACGAGCCTCAGCAGCAATCTGGTAACTGCAATATACCAGGACAAGGAAGGCATTATTTGGCTGGGAACAAGGGAAGGCGGGTTGAACCGACTCGAATTCGAACAAGCTGGTGGGGAGATCCCAAGTTTCACTAACTTTCGAAACGATCCGGATGATCCTTCGAGCCTAAGTCTAGATGATATATTTAGCATTTACGAAGACGAGGCCGGGGGTCTCTGGATCGGCACAACTGGTGGTGGGTTGAACCACTTCGACCGTCACAAAGAGAAATTCACCAGCTTTCAGAACAATCCAGATGATCCCTACAGCATTAGCCATAATCATGTGACCAATATCTTTGGCGATCCAACCGGCCTGCTCTGGATGGGGACCACCGGCGGTGGAGTCAATATTCTCGATCTCGAGCCGAAAGCCTTCAATCATATCTACAGCATACCTGGCGAGACACATAGTCTGAATAGCAACGACGTGTTGGGCATTTATCAAGATGAGGATGGTACGCTTTGGATCGGCACCGGCAACGGTGGTTTGAACAGACTTGATACCTGGGCTCAGCAAGCAATCTACTACCAGATGGACCCGGAAAATCCCGATAGCTTAACGGACAATAGTGTGCGTGAAATTGCCCAGGACTCGCAAGGCGTGTTCTGGTTGCCTACCAGACATGGATTGAACCGATTTGATCCAAGGACAGAGGAGTTCAGCGCATATCTTCATGACCCGGATGACCCTTCCAGCATACTGCACAATGCTCTTTACACAGTTTATCGGACAAAGGATGGCATGATCTGGGTAGGCACTCGGGCAGGACCTAACCGACTGGATCCTCTAACGGGAGAGTTTCTATCGTTCCCTCAATATCTAGCGCTTGAAGAAATATTGCGTGATGTACCTGTGGACTCATTCAGTGAAGATGCAAGAGGCTTCCTATGGATGGGAACCGGTGGAGCCGGACTGATTGGTTTCGATCCCCAAACGGAACAATTCACCCAATATAAACATGACGCTGACGATCCAGACAGTCTTGGAGATAACTTCATCTGGAATGTTTACATCGACTCTTCAGGCAATCTTTGGATCGGGACTGCGGCTGGCCTTGATCGATTCGATCCCGAAACCGGGAAATTCATACATTTTAATGAGCAGGATGGTCTACCACCTGCGGCAGTGATGAGCATATTTCAGGACGATCTCTCCCCTGAACAAGGAGGTCCTAATCTCTGGGTCAGCAGCTCGGCTGGCCTGACTCGATTCAATCCCGAGACAGGGGTTATCCGCACCTATGATGTCACTGATGGTCTGCAGAGCAACGATTTTAGTTGGAGTTCGGCCTTCAAGACCGAGAATGGGGAGTTGTTTTTTGGTGGAACAAATGGGCTGACCAGCTTCTTCCCTGCGGAGATTAATGACAACAATACCGTTCCACCATTGGTCATCACGAACCTTGAACTGGACAACCAGCCTGTGGAGATTGCCGATCAGGGTATCCTTTCACAAGCTGTTGCCTTTACCGAACTGCTGGTTCTACCCCATGATTCGCGAGTTATATCCCTTGAGTTTGCTGCATTAAACTATCGCTCGCCGGAAAAAAACCGCTACCGCTACATGTTGGAGGGTTTTAACGAGGATTGGACTGAAGTCGGTGCCGACCGGCGCTTGATCACCTACACCAATTTGGACCCGGGAGAGTACACATTTCGAGTGCTTGGCTCCAACAACGATGGCGTTTGGAATGAGGCAGGCGCATCGATCGATATCACCATCACTCCGCCCTGGTGGGGGACGACCTGGTTTCGGGGCACGGCGGTTATTTTAATTGTAGCTCTGGTAGCAGGCGGCTTTCTATGGCAGCGCCGCGTTGAAAAAAGGCGCCAAGAAAACCTTGAGACCCAGGTCACCGACCGCACGCATGAGCTTCAGGAAGCGCAAACCCAAATCCAGACCTTGATCGATAACGCACCGGTTGGTATTAGCGTAGCAAATCTGGATGGCGAAATACTTTTGACAAATCATAGATTGCTTGAAATTACCGGCTATTCGGAGACAGAGATAGCAGATCTTAACGTAATCGCCTTGTATAACGACCCAGCACAACGCCAGGATTTGCTTGACCAGCTTGAGACGGAGCAAACCGTTCAGGATTTTGGTATGGAGCTCAAACGGAAGGATGGCTCCATCTTCCTGGCAAGTGTGAATTTAAGTCTTATTACTCGTGGAGACCAGGATGTGATCCTGGCGATGATCGAAGATGTCACCAGGCAGTTAGAGGCTGAAGAGACCATGAGGGAAGTTCAGGCCTCGGAAGCCAGGGAAAAAGCTGTCTCCGAAGAAAGGGAACGCCTGGCGCGCGAGCTGCATGATTCGGTCACCCAGGCGCTGTACTCCACCAGCCTGATGGCAGAAGCGATGCCTGATATCTGGGAATCTCATCGTGAAGAAGCCTTACAAAGCCTGGAGGCGATACGTCAAATCAACCGTGTGGCATTAGCAGACATGCGCACCTTATTATTAGAGCTGCGCCCAGCCGCAATCGCAGAACGACCGCTCGGCGATCTGCTGCGCTCGCTGGTAGAAGCTTTATCAGCGCGCGCTGATCTACCCATTGTGACCACCACGGTCGGAGAATGTCAAATGCCATCCCAGGTGCAGGTGGCATTCTATCGCATCGCCCAAGAGACGCTCAACAACACTATCAAACACGCTCGCGCCAGCCAGGTGTGGGTCAATCTGAACTGTGCCCCTGATAAGGTCACCATGAGTATTCGAGATGATGGACGTGGCTTCGATGATCAAACTCGAGCGCCCCATCAATTAGGTTTGGATATCATGCGTGAAAGAGCCCAGGAAATTAACGCCGAGTTGATCACCACCAGCCAGCCGGACCAGGGAACCCAGGTTCAGGTGATTTGGAACGCGGCTTGATAGGAGGCAAATATGGCTGATAGCAGCATGATCCGGGTTTTGACCGTTGACGATCACGCCCTGGTGCGCAAGGGGATCCGCTATACATTACTGTCTGTAGAAGACATCGAGCTGGTAGGGGAGGCACAAAACGGCGAAGAAGCGATTATCGTGTGCGATCAGCTGCAGCCTGATGTGGTCTTAATGGACATGCGCATGGAAGGAGATATGGATGGCATCACAGCCACGCGTGCGATACGCGAGCGGCATCCAGAAACCCAGGTAGTGGCATTATCCAGCTATTTTGATCGCGATTTAGAGGGTGTCATGCAGGCTGGTGCAATTGGTTATTTGTTGAAAGATGGTTCCGGCGAAGATCTGGTAGATGCTGTTCGTGCGGCAAACAATGGTCGATCGACATTGGCAAATGAGGCTGTCCAGGCACTCATCCAGGAAGGTAAAAAACCATCAACATTAGGTAATGATCTTACAGAGCAAGAGCATGTGGTATTAGCATTGCTGGTGGAAGGCTTGTCCAACCCACAAATCGCTGAGCGACAAAATTACAGCGTTGCCGCGGTCAAATACCACGTCAGCAATATCCTTTCCAAGCTGGGGGCAGCCAACCGCACCGAGGCAGTCGCCCTGGCTGTCGAGAACAATTTGGTACCGAAAGTTTAGCCAGGTGGCTAGTATAAATTCATAAACCGGCCAAAAATAATTAATCGATAGAACTCTCCCCTTGCCTAGTGCGTGGGGAGAGTTTTTCGTTTACACTGATGAAAGTTAACTGAAACCACACAAAAGGAGAGTAAATATGCCAGAGCCTAAGAATCCATATGGTCCCCGGCCAGGCGGCGGTATCAGCCTGCCTGACTACTACAAACCCTGGCCCGCGATAAAGAACCGCAATATGTACCTGCCAGGCACGGAAATCCTGCCCAAGAACGAAATGCGGATCACCTTCCTGGGCAGCACGCCATGGCCGCCAACCCGGCTGCAGAAAGGCACGTGCATTCTGGTCGAGCTTGGGAACGGCGAGCCGCAGCCGCGTCGATTCTTCTTCGATCTGGGCAACGGCAGTGTCAGCAACGCGATCGCTTTGCAGGTGCCAGCCCCCTTCATCAACGACATTTTCCTCAGCCATCTCCACGCCGACCATTTCGCCGATCTGCCCTACATGTACCCTTTCCGGGCCTTTTCGGGTGGCTTCCAGCCTGTGCGCGTTTATGGTCCTTCCGGAGCAACGCCCGAGCTGGGCACCAAGGAAATGATAAAAAACATGCGCGCCATGAATCGCTGGCATGAGGAGAACTTCGACTCCTGTCCCATTGGCGATGGATTCGAGATCGAGGTTACTGAGTTCGACTGGAAGGAACGCAATGGCATTTGCTATGATCAAGACGGCGTCGTCGTCCGTCACTGGCCGCGTTCGCACGTCAAGGACGGGGCCTCTGCCTATCGCCTGGATTGGGAGGAGGCCGGTCTGTCCTTCGTCTGGACCGGGGATGGGCGTCCTGACGAGCTGTCTGCCAAGTATGGCAAGGGAGCCGATGTGTTCGTCACCGAAGGGACGGTTGATGCACCCACCCTATCGGCGCTCAAGTTGGGCGCGCCAGCCGAACTCTGGAAGTATACAATCGACATCTATCACACCATGTACTACGCCGCGGGTTACCTGTTCAAACTAGCCCAGCCGCGCATGGGTGCTATCTGCCACTTCGAGTGGTCCGGCGATCAGCTGATGGCCGAATCGGTGGCAGAGATCCGATCGCACTGGGACGGCCTCTTCATGTTCGGCCTTGATCTCCAGGTGATCAATGTGACTAAGGACGCCATCTGGTCACGGGATGCTGTGATTGCCGACGGTGCAGCACCGGCCAGCATGGACCCGCGCTGGTTCGTCAAACCTGGCGAAAAGTTACCAGAAACGATTGAATTCCCAACACCAAGGATGCCGCGCGAAATGCAGCAAGAGCAGTTTGTACGCG
>JAUWLJ010000210.1 GCA_030613705.1 Chloroflexota bacterium | reverse complement strand
AGGTCAGGTTTCTGACTGGCGGATATGGAAATCCGCCTTACGTAGGTCAGGTTTCTTACCTGACTGGCGGATATGGAAATCCGCCCTGCATAGGTCAGGTTTCTTACCTGACTGGCGGATATGGAAATCCGCCCTACATAGGTCAGGTTTCTTACCTGACTGGCGGATATGGAAATTCGCCCTACATAGGTCAGGTTTCTTACCTGACTGGCGGATATGGAAATCCGCTCTACGTTGGTCAGGTTTTTTTACCTGACGGGTTAATTTTCGGATAGGTTCTAAATAACCAACGGTCAGGGTATTTAACCGGGTCATTCTCCAACCAGCTCGATCAAACGCTTCTCCAGCAATCCGTAACCCGTTTGTCGAATTTCAAGGGGCAAACCGAGACTGTCGGCGGCCCACTGAGCTCTTTCTTTGAAGGAAGGATTATCCTGTTGTGCAAGGTAAACGACACGCGTATAGTTCTTAAAATAATCGTCACGCAGCTGTGGATTGCGATCGATACCCAGACCTTCCAGGACAAGGTGATCGAAGGAGCCCACCAGGTAATCGGTCAAGAAAAAAGTGCCGGGCTGCTCTTCCATGAGGGCTTTGAAGATGCCAGCGGCATACATCTCATAGCAATGCGGACCGCCGACGCGCTGGACACCTTCCTGGGCGAGTAAGCGATCGAGCGACCCCGAGGTACCGCAATCTCCGTAGACGACAATCAGGCGTTCGTATTCCTCTCTGGCTTGCTGGATGCGCTTTTTTATTGCAGGTGGGATGCGTTCGGGTTCATTGTGCAGCAAAACTGGCAAGCCAAGGATGTCTGCATCCCAGCCGTGCTTCACTTTCAAAGCCAGCACTTCCCGAGCCAGCGCGCCGCAAACGATTAATGCCGTCTTTACCATCGTTAAGTGAGTTTCGCAAGAGCCCCGGATATCGCGGTTATATGTTCCGGGGTGCTCCCGCAGCAGGCACCAATAATCCTGGCGCCAGCCTGGTAGGATTTGACCGCATAATCAGCCATCGTCGCTGGACTAGCGCGGTAGACTGCCTTGCCTTGAACCAATTCCGGGATTCCGGCATTAGCTTTTGCCACCAGGGGAGTATCCTGGTCGAGCGAGGTCATTTTGGTGATCACTTCTATGATCTCCTCGGGACCATTGCCGCAGTTGCCGCCTAAGGCCGCGACGTTAAAGGATATGAGGGTTTCAAAGGCTTGTTCGGGAGTCACACCCATCATTGTGCGACCATGGGTGTCGAAGGTCATCGTGGTAACGATGGGAATCTCATCTGAGATCTCCCGGGTCCCTTCCACAGCCGCCCGCACTTCTTCGAGATCGGACATGGTCTCGATCCAAATCAGGTCGACGCCCCCGGCGATCAGCGCTGCGGCCTGCTCGGCAAAGCCATCTTTGGCGTCCTGGAAAGCGAGCTCACCATATGGCGTCAGGACCTCGCCGGAAGGCCCCATGTCCCCGGCCACAATGACTTCCTTCTTACTCTGATCAACTGCTTTTCGCAAGATGACTGCCGCCGTTTGATTGGCCTGCTCGACCCGGTCTTGCGCATTGTGCAGAGCCAGACGATACCGGTTGCCGCCGAAAGTGTTGGTCAACAGCACCTGGGCACCCGCCTCGAGATAAGCCTGGTGGACAGCAGCCACGCGATCTGGATAATTGATATTCCAGAGTTCTGGTGGATCCCCTTGTTCCAAGCCAGAGGCGAAGAGCACAGTGCCCATGGCGCCGTCGGTGACAATATAATCTCCTCGATTTAGCAGCGCTTGGATGGTTGGCATTTGAACTCCTAATTGGGCTGGCCGCGCTTGATCGCCATCAGTTTTTTCGCCGTCTCTACCCCCACTGCAGCATCTCGACAATATGCATCGGCGCGAATCTCTTCTGCAAAGGCGTCATTGAGCGGCGCACCCCCTACCAGAACGAGCAGCTGATCGCGCAGACCCTGTTCTTCAAGAGCTTCGATAACAACAGCCATGTAAGGCATGGTGGTGGTCAGCATAGCGCTCATCCCAACGATGTCGGGCTTGTGTTCGCCGATCGCTTCTAAAAATGCATCCACATCCGTGTTGATGCCAAGATTGATCACGGTAAAACCCGCTCCCTCCATCATCATTGCTACCAGATTCTTCCCAATATCGTGGATATCGCCTTTGACGGTACCGATCACCAGTGTGCCGGTCTGAGGCGCCCCAGTCTCAATCAGGAGGGGGCGCAGGATCCGCATACCGGCTTTCATCGATTTGGCTGCCATCAGCACCTCAGGCACGAACAGAATGCCATCGCGGAAATCATTTCCGACGATCTCCATTCCGGCTACCAAGCCATTATTGAGCAGATCATAAGGGGTCATATCGCGGGCGAGCAGCTCGTTGACGCTGGCGACCACTTCATCAGCCAGGCCATCATATAAATCGTCCTGGATCAGCTCCAGAAGTTCCGGCGTTTCAAGTTTGGTGATGTCGATATCTTCGCTCATACGTTATCTGACTCCTTGATAGGGGATTTTATCATTTGTTTACCTGAATCTACGAGAATAAAATGAGAATTAATTTCTAGATCCATGCCTGGCCCGCACGCGGTTTCTCCGTTCCCGTACCTGGTCTTCAGGTATATCAGGCAGGGACTCAGCCAGGTGGGGGAAGGGATGCGTGGCGTGAGGCAGGTTCAACGCAGCCACGAACTCATCCTGGAAAGTGGTTTCCAAAGGGGTTTCTATATAATTGGCTGCTCGCGCTAAGCGGACAGCTTTTAAACGCAGCTCTCGGTTGAGCAAAGCGAGCCGGGCGCCATCCCCTGCAGCGTTGCCGACTGCGATCACGTCGTCTAAATCACAATCTGGAATTAAACCCAGAACCATCGCATGGAATGGATTGATAAAGGACCCGAATGCTCCCGCCAGAACCACGCGGTCAACACGGTCTATCCCGCGATGATCCATCAGCAGTTTCGTTCCAGCATAGAGGGCAGCTTTGGCCAGCTGTATTGCTCGCACATCATTTTGTGTTATGACGATTGGCGATCCGGTAGCAGTGAGTTCTTTTTCTACCAAGATATATTCAGCTGTGCGGCCTTTCAGCTGAACCCTGGGTGAGCGCTCGGTTGCTGAGGTGATGAAGTGACCTTGTGAATTGATAATGCCAGCCAGGAACATCTCGGCGATCGCTTCGATAATGCCGCTGCCGCAAATCCCGGTCGCTTTCATTTCCGGCGGGACCTCATCTCCTGCCTGTGGATCGATCCATTCTGGATAACCGATCACTTGAAGGCGAGGCTCGAGCGTTTGCGGATCGATGCGTACGCGTTCGATCGCTCCAGGAGCAGCGCGCTGACCGTGAGTGATTTGGGCACCTTCGAAGGCGGGTCCTGTGGGACTGGATGCAACCAGAACCTGGGTGCGATCTCCGAGGATGATCTCGGCATTCGTGCCAACATCAACGATCAGGGAAACGCCATCCTGTTCACCCGGAGTTTCGGCCAGCATGACTCCCACATTATCCGCGCCGACATGGCCCGCGATCAGGGGCAGGACGTGAACCTGGCAGGCGGGATGCAGGCTCAGACCGAGATCGCGCGCTTTAAGATCAAGGGCGGAATAGGTAGCCAGGGCAAAAGGAGCAACGCCCAGTTGGGTTGGATGAATCCCCAGCAGGATGTGGTGCATCACTGTGTTACCAACGATCACCACATCGGTCACATCCTGGGGTGATAAATTGACTTCACTGGTAGCCTTTTCTGCCAATTCATTCAAAGTCTGGATGATCAAGCGGTTCATCCTTTTTAATCCTTGGGGTTCTGAATTGGCATAACTGACCCTGCTCATCAGGTCTTCGCCGTATCGAACCTGGGGATTCATGGCAGATTTCGTGGAGAGCAGCTCTCCTGTGCGCAAATCGCATAAATGTGCCACGACCGTGGTCGAACCGACATCGATCGCTAGGCCATAGACACCTTCTTGAAAGCCTGGCTGTAAACGGATGATTTTTCTATCCTGCCAGATGGTTACGGTAACTGCGAAATCGCCTTGGCGTAGAGTGGATTGTAATGTGGGTAAGGCTTTGATGTCGATCTCTAGATCGGTCAGCTGCCATTGGTCTTCTAAAGCCTGTGCCAAACGTTCCCAATCACCGCGTGGGTCTCCCAGAATAGCCGGTTCGATTTCAACATATAGCTGTCGGATTGCTGGAGCGACCTCGATAACTCGTTCGGTCGCCGCCTTAGCGATGATCTGTTTGTGAGCCTGACTCTCTTCTGGGACAGTGATCAAAACATCACCCTCAACTTGCGCAGCACATGCCAATCTGCGCCCATTGAGATTGTGCTCCTGGTCATATTCTTTTTCAAGAGCAGCTGGAGGTGAGAGATGATCAGGACGGGATGTGATGCCGTGTTTGGGGAAATGGCCTTCTTCAACGATTATTTGGCATTTGCCACAGGTCTGACGTCCGCCACAGATCGACTCCAATTCAACGCCCAGCTCCTGGGCAGCCTGGAGCAGGTTTGTGCCTGCTGCCACCTGCCCTTTCCTTCCTGATGGCATGAGTGCAATTTGGCAGTATTTTTGAGCGTGATCGTGTGTATTTGGCATAAAAATTATTGTAATAGACCGCCGGTTGGTTTGTATAATCCTGTGAATTCAGTCTCTGGGCACGTCTGGTTATTAATCAGTTACAGCTTGCTGGCGCCTGCGACGTCTGCGCTGTTCCCGGGATTCTCTCCCTTTGATTGAAGAGCTGGTAGTACGCTTCCAGCCTGCGGGGGGCGTTGATACACCAGCTAGCATTCCGATGAATTCTTTGCGAATTCGAGCGTCAACTTCTGGAGAGA
>JAUWLJ010000267.1 GCA_030613705.1 Chloroflexota bacterium | reverse complement strand
ACCGCTAACACCGATCAGCACAACGATTCCCAACAACAACACCACCGCACCGACTGTGTAGCCAAATAGTGTCAGCGGTCGAAAGCCAAGTATCACAAAAGTCAACACGGCGATCAACACCGCCCCGGAGAGGTATTGGGCAAAGACGACCAATCCGTCTGGGAACAAAAAGGGTTCTCCACTTCCCAAACCAAGCCCAGCTGCTGATATCGGTAAATACAAACCGTAGGCCAGGGCAACGCTAGGGAGGGCGGCACTTTTCTCAGTTCTCACCATGGCGGCGGAGGTCATTCCCGCCCCCAAAGCAACGAGCAGGAATGTAGCCCAGGATAACTGGGTATGCAGGTGAGCTTGTGATAAATCGAGAGGATACCATAAGCGAGAGACATACCCGGCCAATATGCCGACCAGGAACACCAGTAAGCTGCCGATCAATAATCCAATCAGGCTTCTGAGGAAGAATTGAACTGAGCCAACCACTGTCCCCAGCGCGATTCCGATCACCGGCGCCATCATGGGGGAAAGTATCGCAGCCAAAACCAGCAATGGCTGAGAATCCAACAGATATCCTCCCGCGATGACCGCGCCGGCCAGCAATGAGAAGAGAAAGAAATCAAATGAAGGAGATGCCCGGTGAGCGACCTTGTCCAAAAAGTCAATCCGGTCTTCAGTCTCCATGGGGGCTAAAAGCCGTTTTGCCCGTCTCCGCCGGGCAGGCGGCAGCTGCTCTGGATCATCAGGGGTGACATTGGCGTTGAACTGAGTCATTTCCGTAAACTAGCCACAATACGTAAAGGTTTCTCCAGTAAATCTAGTGCGCTGTTGATATCGGGGACAATCAGGTCAGCTGCTAGGAGAGTTTCCACCGCCGCTCCTTCGACAGAGATAACGCAGATCCCCAAGCGGGCTTCTTTCAGCATCTGCGCGTCATTTGCCCCGTGTCCAAGCGCCACAACCCTTTCTGCCCCCAGCTCTCGGACAAATTCAGCCTTTTGAAGCGCCTCTTTTCCAGGTTGAACCCGAACCGCTTCTAGATTGAGCTGGCGGTCGATGATCTCCTGTTTACCGTGCGTATCGGCAGTGAGCAGGTGCAAGCTCAGTCTATCCTTTAATGTGGAAAACCCGCGGACCAAACCCTCTTGCAGTTTTCCATCCACCGCCAGGGTACCATTGACATCACAAACCAGGTGTTCAAGCTCGATCTGCCCAAGTCCGGGGATATTGAGTTCGATCATGGCGTTATTATACAGGAATATATTAAGAGATTCCGAGCAATAGTTCTCAATAGATATAGTACAATTGCCGCCAACCAGTCAACCGGACCAATAATCTTCACATAGTGTTTCAGCAGCCTGATCTGGAAATTTTTAGTTGATGAATCCCTCTCCAAAATCCCTCGTTTTCCGAATAGTGGTTCTACTCTTGGGCAGTTTTATCCTGTTTGCTTGCAGTTCAACAGTGCCAGAGGATACGGCCACCATTCCTCCATCAGCTACACCGCAATCGAAAGCGACCGCAGCTCAAACACCCACAACCGAGGCACAACCGGCCACACCCATTCTCTCCAAAACATTGGTGGTGCTGGTAGCGCCACCAGGAGCGCAGGCAAGCGTTAGCGATCAATTGTCGCTCACCCTCTCAGAACTTGCAGCCGCCGAAGGGTTGGATTTCGAAGTGCGGCCTTCCTTCACACAGAATGATTTGTCCCCTGAGATCAAATTATTAATCGCAATTCCTCCAGACCCGGGTCTATCCGAGCTTGCTCGGGCAGCTCCAGGGACACAATTTCTGGGGATCTTAATCCCCGGGTTGGAGCCCGCTGACAATTTGACCGTGATCCACGACGCCGAGATTCGCCCAGATAATATTGGTTTCCTGGCTGGATATTTAGCGGCAGTGGTGACCCCAGAATGGCGCGTCGGGGCGATCAGCACCAGCGATTCCGCGGACGGCATCGACCACCGGCAGGGATTTCTCAACGGGGCGATATTCTTCTGTGGGCTTTGCCGGCAAACCTACCCCCCATTTTTAAATTATCCGCTGTACGCCGAAGCACCCGCTGCATCCGGTCCTCAGGCAGGGCAGTCTGTGGCAGATATCTTGATCGGCAACGCCGTTGAATCTGCATATATCGCCCCCGGAACAGGTGATGAGGCCCTGCTTGAATACCTTGCCGCAGCAGGCATAAGCCTGATCGGCTCCACACCCCCACCATCTGGACTACAGGATCATTGGATTGCGACGATCACTGCGGATATATCAGCCGCAGTTCGAAATGCCTGGCCCGACCTTATCGCTGGCCAGGGAGGCGCTGAATATCCAGCACAATTAACTGTAACAGATATCAATCCTGACTTATTCAGCCCAGGACGCCAACGCCTGGTTGAAAAACTAATCGATGAACTGACTGCTGGATTCATCGATACAGGGGTCGGATCAAACTCGAGTTCACCTTAGATTGCCAAGCCACTTTCGAGCATCTTAAATTTTTTGCGTAAACTTGCCAAGATAGGGATTCGGAGATATACTTTCAAGAGCAGGCTGGCGTTCTTTGGTGACTTCTCGATCAATAAGCCAGCCAATTGTTTTCAGAAAAGGAGGATCGCTGATTGGTCATTTTCCCTTTCTCATTTAAGCAGTCTATATCAACCCTCTATACCCCATTTAATCTCTCTTTAGGAGGAGAAATAGCATGACTAAGAAACTTTATACCATACTGTCAATTTTCATGTTGGCTGCAATGGTTTTGGCAGCTTGTGCACCTGCCGCAACCGAAGCACCCGCTGTGGCTACCGAAGCCCCAGCTGAGCCCACCGAAGCCCCGCCTTAGGAAACTGAACCACCTGAGGCTATGCTGAAAATCTGCCAGGTGACCGATGTGGGCGGAATCGATGACAAGACCTTCAACGCCACTGCCTGGAAGGGTGTGACAGATGCCGAAGAGGCTTTTGGTGTCGAAGGCAAGTTCCTTGAATCCCAACAGCAAACCGACTACGCGGTCAACATCAACGCCTTCGTCGAGGAAGGCTGCGAATTGATCGTCACGGTTGGCTTCTTGCTGGGTGCGGATACGGCTATCGCAGCCGAAGCTAACCCTGACCAGAAGTTCGCCATCATCGACTTTGCCTACTTCGATGAAGAGGGCAACAAAGTGACCTACGACAATGTCGTCGAGCTAACCTTCGCCACCGACCAGGCGGCATTCCTGGCCGGGTATGCTGCAGCTGGCACGACACAGACCGGCACGGTGGGCACCTTTGGCGGCATCCCCATCCCGCCGGTGACTGTCTTCATGGACGGCTTCTGGGCCGGTGTGCAATATTACAACGAGCAGAACGGCACAGATGTGCAAGTGCTGGGCTGGGACCCGGCCACCCAAGAGGGCCTGTTCACCGGCAACTTTGAGAGCACGGACGATGGTCGCGCCTTGGGTGAGAGCCTGATGGACGAGGGTGCGGACATCATCCTGCCGGTCGCTGGACCTGTTGGTTTGGGCACCGCGGCCGCGGTACAGGAGCGTGGCAACGCTTACATCATCGGTGTCGACACGGATATGTCCGTCAGCGCCCCCGAGTTCGCCGATGTGATCCTCACCTCCGTGTTGAAGAACATGGATGTGGCCGTGTTCCTGACGACTAAATCGGTGCTTGACGGCAGCTATGAAGGTGGCATATTTGTCGGCACTTTGGATAACGACGGTGTCGGCCTGGCACCTTTCAAGGACCTGGAGGATCTCGTACCGGATGCTGTCAAGGATGCTCTCGCAGACCTCATCGCAGGCATCATCGCTGGTGATATCCAAACCTCACCCTAGTCATGGGATTTCCAGACTGATCACATAATGAACAAGGCAGGAGCCAGGGAATATTG
>JAUWLJ010000335.1 GCA_030613705.1 Chloroflexota bacterium | reverse complement strand
ATGTAGGTATAAACAAACTGATCGTCGTGAAGGATGATCTTCTCTCCGGGATTAAGCTTCCAAAGATACCGGAAGGGACCATTGCTCCCATTTCGTACAGTAATATGACCGGCAAAGATAATATTGTTCTCAGTTGATTGTCCCGGTATATCATCCAAGAAAGCAATATCCTGGCCTAATGTAGTCAGATCCCAGGTTACTTCCGAATAAGGTTTAGAGACAACTTTTCCATTGACTTTCAGGGCCGGGATAATGAGTCGCTCATATTCCCTGGCTGCCGGATCATCATCTCTTTTTTTGTCCTCGTTATCATTCTTGGACCCTTTACGGTCTTCTGGAGGTGAGAACTCAGCAAGCTCGGATGGTGGTTCAGGTTCAATTTCACCAATTGGCTCGGTTAAATCGTCACTGGTGAGCTTGGCTGGTTCTTTGGCGACTACGCTTTTGGCCCGAACGCCTGCATCATAACTTTGAGCATGGTTGGTCAACTGGGCACGCGAAACCAGGACCGAATCGTTTCGGCTTGAAACAACCAATATCGTAATCCCGATAAAAACCAGGATTAAAACAACACCAATGTTTCGCATCATTCAAACAGAATTAATCTTGCTTCTGTGATCCCTCGACTGCCCGAAGAAATATTCCGCCGATCAAAAGGAGTAATGCGATTGCAAAGATCCACTGCAAACCCTGTTGAGGATCAATTGGGTATTCCCCGGTCTCGGGCAATAGGACTAATTCTGTTGCTTTTGGCTTTGCTGTTTCCGTGGGTGGCTTCACTTCGGTCGTCGGGGTGGGAGTATCCGGGGGGACCTCTGTAGCCGTTGGAGTTGGAGTCTCAGTGGCAGGTTCTTCTGTTACTGGAGTAGTCGGTATTGGTGTCTCTGGAGTTGGAGTGATGGTGATCCCAAGTAGCTGAGACGCTGTGGCACTGCCTGGCATCAGCAGCAGCGCAGCAACCAGAATGAGTGCTGCAGCTATCATGATGGTCGAAAATTTCTTAGACATGGTGATACCTCCGGTGGTTCAATTTTGTGTAATTGGCATATATGTTGTATAAGAGCGTTCCAGTTTGGTGGCGGGATCGCCCAGAAGAGTAAATGTATCAATCAAATCGGAATAAGCACCGATTGTCGCCAGATTTAACTTCCCAGAAAGTGCTGCGAGGCCCAATTCGCCAGATCCATCTTGATAAACACTGTTCAAGAATCCCTCTGCCAGCCATTGATGACCGGTGGCAATGCCCAGTCCGGTCGAACCCCAGGCAGCTACTGCTCCGCCATTGGGTTGTCGTACAAGGTCTTCATCCAGGGTAGGGAAACCTGGCACCTGAAATGAGCCCGTGAAGCAAGTCATCTCAAGCACCACAGGCAGCTTTTGGCCATTTCCCAGGAAGGGAATGTCATCCCAGTGAAAGAATATCTCGTGAGCCCATTGGTGGATCGATGAATGACCGGTGAACATGATCAGACCATTACCGCCATCCCACATCTGCTTCACTTGCTTGCGGAAATCTTCAGGAGTCACTTGACTCGGTGAATAATAAAGACGCTTTGCTGAGAATGGACTGGAAGGAAATTTATCGATGAGATTCTCTGAAAGGAATGGGTAATTTCCGCCAGTATCTGCATCATCAGCCACAAACGCAGCCCTGTGCTGCCATATGCTCGGGCTTGATTGTTGCTCGTACTGCACGATTTTCGAGATCATGGTCTCGAGTTCGCTGGTGTTGTTTGCAGGAAGGCGGCCGATGAGCATATCCGGCAGGATATCCTCACCATCCACGGTTACATAACGGTTGTCAGCAGCAGTTTCTCCAGCCCAGGGATCGACATCCGCTAAGAAGGGAGGCAGCAAGGTTTCCGATGATGTCTCGAGGTAGCCGCGTGGATCAGAAGTGCCATCTCCAACCAGCAACACGAATATTGGGCGAATGTTCCAGTTGAAATACGCCTCCTCCAGGAAGGATCGAATGGCGGATGGCTGCGGTCTCCCTTCCCCATAGGCGTCGTAAATGGCCTGGATATCTTCAATCGCAACAGAGTATCCATTCGACTTGCGCAATTCAACCAGATCGGCTAATGCGGGTATGAATTCGGCTGGTGAGATGATCAGGTATTCCGCGCCAACGATATCCGGGCTGAGCAATGATTGGCGAATCAGGCGAAGGTTGTCAGCTTGATTCACCATGGTTGCAGGGGAGAGCCAGAAATTGTGATTTGGATTTTGGAATAGTAAAGGGTCTGAGATTGTTATTGAAGTGGCACCAGTAGGAATTCCAGTTAATACTTCTGGTTGATCTGGATTGGTTACATCGTAGGCTGAAAAACTAGTATCCGAAGGGACGCTAAATGTATATTCTTTGCGTGAGGTTTCACCCGAGAAGAGCAGAGTTTCATTAGCTGCAAGGCTGGCAGTGCGCGCATGGCGGATCGAGAATGCATCCAACCACACTCCATCGACTGGAACGCCAGCCACGTCGGGCAAGGTGATAGTCAGCGTATTTTCCCCATTATTCAACCAGCTTCCCGTGAGGGAAAATTCCGCTAGGTAGGAATTCTTGCCATCCCACTCTCTTGACTCTAGATTGTGCTCATTGACTGCGATGTCGATCTTGTGGTCAGGCTTAGCAAGGACATCGGTGAAACCGATCATCCAGATAGTCAGCTCAGCATTTTCTGATTGATCCACACCAGCCAACTGGAAAGTGTATGTGCCAGTAAAGGGCGAAGGTCGCTGCAGTCGATCCCAAACCCAGCGATCACCGTCTCTGCCAGCCGGGATTGGTGCGCAGAAGCAGTCGGGGGTGTAGATGGTGTTCTGCTCAAAGAGTTTCTCCACCCAGGGAA
>JAUWLJ010000067.1 GCA_030613705.1 Chloroflexota bacterium | reverse complement strand
CCGCAATACAGATCCATGGCGGAATTGGTTACTCAAAGGAGCTGCCCATAGAACGCTACTTCCGCGATGCCAAGATCACCGAAATCTATGAAGGAACCAGCGAGATTCAGCGCTTAGTGATCTCGCGCATGGAGACCGGATTAAGGTAGGTGAATTCGGGGAGAGCCTCGGAGTGGAATCAAAAGAACCTGGGGCGGCCTCGACACCCGCTGAACCCCAATCTAGTCCAATGCGCGATCCTGGTGGGAACATGTCCGAGAACCAAGATCGGGAGATCACACATCTGTCGGCGGGAATCAGCCAGGCGACAGCCACAGAAGAACCATTAAGGGTCTACCTGGGAGGATCCGCAGAGCCAGGTGAACCGGGTTCGAGAATTGAGCTCTTTCTCGACTTGGTGAAGGACACCAGGTGCGGGTGATGGTTAATTTACTCCCTTCCTCTCAAGGAACATCAAACCCAGATGTCTCTCCAGAATCCATGGTAATCATTAAAAGCCAGGGGGATGATTCTGAAACCAACATTTTTTACTCCTCACAATCCACAAGAACATCCTCTTCCCAAAGGTTAAAGACAAGACTCCTTAACTATCCCTATTCACTTGAGGTCACCTTATTCGGGCTGGCCCTGCTGGTGTATTTGATTTCACACTTGGTAGGCTTGACACGCTTCCCAATATACTTTTTCAGCGATGAAGCGATTCAGACCGTGTCAGCTGCGAACCTGCTTCGCGACAATTTACTGGATGAAGAAGGGACATTCCTGCCGACATTTTTTAAGAATGGGCCATACTTCAACCTCAGCATTAGCGTATATGCCCAAGTTCTGCCTTATTTATTATTTGGCAAATCAGTTTTTATCACCCGGGCAACATCTGTCCTCCTCAGTTTATTGGCTGCTGTATCCGTGAGTCTGATGCTGCGCAACATCTATAGGATCCCATATTGGTGGGTAGGTGTTTCCCTGCTGTCGATTGCTCCCGCCTGGTTTCTGCACTCCCGTACCGCCTTCGAGACGGTGCTGTTCGTCTCTTTCTACGCCGCTTGCCTTTACACTTACCTGCTTTATCGTTACCGATCACCACATTACTTTTACTACACGATCCTGCTGGCCGCATTGGCATTTTACACTTACAGCCCGGGACAGATCGTAATCGGGTCGACAGGTATTCTGCTGCTGCTTTCAGACCTACACTATCACTGGATAAATCGAAAAACGGTTGTGAGAGGATTGGGCCTGGCGATTTTGCTGGCTTTACCTTATCTGCGCTTCAGGGTAAGCCATCCTGCAAGCCCCTTCGAGCAGCTGCGAATTCTCGATTCATATTGGTTGCAACCGCTCTCATTGAAGGATAAACTGGCTCAATTCGGATCGGAATATCTTATCGGATTGAGTCCAGGTTACTGGTTCTTACCTAACGGACGCGATCTGCCCCGCCATTTAATGAAAGGCTATGGACATTTATTACTTTTTTCTCTCCCCTGCGCGTTTTTAGGGCTCATCCTGGCGATTCGCGAAATCAAATCATCAGCTTATCGTGCCTTACTCATCACCTTATTGATTGCTCCTGTTGGAGCAGCTCTGGTGCAGGTCGGTATCACCCGCATCCTGCTCCTGGTCATCCCAGCCACAGTCTTGATCGCTCTCGGTCTTAACAGGACCTTGACCTGGTTGGAAAGTAAACGCCTCTCACATAAAGTGCTGAGCATCGTCCTTTTTGCGGTATTGACCTTCACCAATTTTTTCATACTCAGAGACGTTCTGCTGAATTCCCCAACCTGGTACCAGGATTATGGTCTGGGAGGTATGCAGTATGGTGCGCAACAACTATTCCCCAAAGTCGCCGATTACCTGGAAAACGATCCGGAGACAAAGATCATCCTCTCGCCAACTTGGGCAAATGGCACCGATGTTGTTGCCCGTTTCTTCCTTGGTGATCCCTTACCTATTCAGATGGGAAGCATCAACGGTCATATGTTCCATCGCCAGCCCCTCGATCAAAATACCCTTTTCGTGATGACACCAGATGAATACCGGCTGACAATTGAGAGCGGGAAGTTTACAAACATTCAAGTCGAGGAGACAATACCCTACCCAAACGGTAAACCTGGCTTTTACTTCCTGCGTTTGGAGTATGTGGATGAGATCGATAGGATCCTGGGTGAAGAAAGCCAAGAGCGCCGTATCCTGCGCTCAGCGCAAGTCATGCTAGACGGGGAGCCCGTGCAAGTTAGGTATTCAATGCTGGATATCGGTGAGGCACAACATATGTTCGACGGTGACCAGCACACGCTCGCGCGCACCTTTGAAGCCAATCCAGCCGTTATCGAACTTACTTACCCCACTTCACGTCAGATTAGCGGGGTCTCGGTTATAATCGGCAGCACAGAAGCAGAGATTAGAGCGCTGCTCTACCCTGCAATGAACTCCGATCCGGTTGAGTACATTAAGACATTTCAGGGAAGTGTGGAGCAGCCTGAAGCTGTGTTCGATTTTGGAGAATCTACCCTTATGCAGGTTCTGCGATTGGAAATACGCGACCTTCGCCAGGTAGAACCGGCGAATGTCCACATCTGGGAGATCAGGACTAAAGAATAATCCATTGAGGCAGGCGATTGAAGGCCATCTTTTTTCACAATCAAGGCGATATTGATGTCCTGGAGTATGGCGATTTCCCCACTCCAGAACCTGGACCGGGCCAAGTTCTGGTGCGGTTGAAAGCTGCTGCCTTGAACCGGCTGGACCTATGGGTGCGAGAAGGCTGGTCCGGGCAGAATCTGGAATGCCCACACATCCCTGGGGCGGATGGCGCAGGAGAAATATCCGCTCTGGGCAGTGGAGTCAATAACTGGTCTGTGGGGGATCGAGTGGTGATCAATTCAAACCTCAGCTGCGGTACCTGTCAATACTGCCTGGCAGGCTTTGATAATCGCTGCCTGAATTGGGGCTTACTGGGTGAAACACGGCATGGTACATACGCTGAATATATCGCTGTACCTGCGCGCAATCTTCTCACTATTCCTGATGGCTTCTCTGAGCACACAGCCGCCGCCGCAGCCCTGGTTTTCCAAACCGCTTGGCATTCTTTGATCGGTCGCGGGGAATTAAGAGCCGGTGAAACAGTGCTAATTGTCGGTGCCTCTGGTGGAGTCAACCAGGCATGCATTCAAGTTGCCAAACTCAGCGGAGCCACGGTCTACGTAATCGGGTCACACCCAGACAAGCTGGCTTTGGCTGAATCTCTGGGGGCCGATTTCTTGATCGATCGGACCAAAGAGAGCGACTGGCCGAAGGTGGTCTACCTGATGACAAATAAGCGCGGCGTCGATGTGGTCGTGGATAATGTTGGCACCACTTTTCCAGAATCTTTAAAGGCAGCTGGAAGAGGAGGTCGCATCCTGACCGTTGGTAATACCGGCCATCCTAAAGTCGAAATCGATAATCGCTACATTTTTGCCAAGCATCTGTCTTTGATCGGCTCGACAATGGGTACCCACCATGATTTCAGGACGGTCATGGAGCTGGTATTCTCCGGTCGCCTAAACCCCATTCTGGACCAGACCTATCCGCTATCTGAGGCTGGCGCGGCTCAGCAGAGATTAGCACGCGGCGAACAGATGGGAAAAATTACACTGGCGATCGATTGACTTGATGGTAGAAGAGGTTCTGAATTTGAACGATTCACTTCAAGATCGAAAGCGGCCTTTCTCCGTAACGCTGCTTGCAGGTTTGGTGTTAAGCATTACAATAGTCCACCTGGTGCGATTTATTAATGCGCTCACCTGGTGGAGTTTTTTAACCACTCTACCCGGCAAGCCACCGCTTTACTTAGCCTTGACCGGCTTGTTCGGGACACTCGCCGGGGTAGTAGTGTTCTGGGGTCTGTGGACCGGAAAACCCAGAGCTCCGCTGGCAACTCGCATCATAATTATGGTTTATCTCGGTTACCAGTGGCTCGAACAGTTCCTGTCGGTCAGGGCTGGAAATAAATTTGAGAACTGGCCGTTCGCGACTGCTGCGACATTGATCGTTTTAATTTTCGTTTTTTGGACTTTATCGCACTCCGCTGCGAAAGCCTATTTTGGAGAGATGCATGAGCCATCATAATAAAATACAAGATCTTCGCCAAAGGAAAGCCAAGAGCCACCAGGGTGGGGGCGAGGAACGCATCGCTGCCCAACACGCCCGTGGTCGCCTAACCGCTCGTGAGCGCATCGATTTGTTATTAGACAAAGGCTCCTTTCGGGAGGTCGATGCCTTCGCCGAACATCGCACAAGCGAATTTGGCCTTGATCGGCAGAAATACTTAGGGGACGGCGTTGTTACCGGATGGGGCACGATCGATGGACGCTTGGTGTACGTTTTTTCCCAGGATTTCACCGTGTTCGGCGGCAGCCTGGGAGAAGTTCACGCTGAGAAAATCTGCAAGCTGCTGGATATGGCCTTAAAAAATGGGGCTCCGGTGATTGGCTTGAATGACTCCGGTGGCGCGCGGATCCAGGAGGGGGTTGTGTCCCTGGGTGGGTATGCCGACATCTTCTTGCGCAACACGCTCGCCTCCGGTGTGATCCCCCAACTCAGCGCGATCATGGGTCCTTGCGCAGGAGGGGCAGTCTATTCTCCAGCTCTGACTGATTTCATCTTCATGGTGCGCAATTCCTCATATATGTTTGTCACCGGTCCGGAAGTGGTGAAAGCAGTCACTCACGAGGAAGTTTCTTTTGAGGACCTCGGTGGTGCAGGGATTCACTCAGAGACCTCTGGTGTATGTCATGTTGCCACAGATACCGAAGCGGATACACTCTATCTGCTGCGTAAACTGCTGACATACTTACCACAGAACAACATGGAGGATCCGCCGTTTGTGCCCTCAACCGATGACCCTTTACGCATGGCAGAGGAGCTTGACAGCCTGGTGCCCGATGATCCCAGCAAACCTTATAATATAAAAGATGCCATCCAATTGATTGTTGACGATGGCCAGTTCTTTGAAATTCATGAGAATTACGCCCAGAATATCGTCGTCGGATTCAGTCGTCTGGGTGGACACAGCGTAGGGATCGTTGCCAACCAACCTGCGGTTTTAGCCGGGGTGCTTGATATCGATTCTTCAGATAAAGCTGCCCGTTTCGTCCGCTTTTGCGATGCCTTCAATATTCCGATCATCACCTTTGTAGATGTGCCTGGCTTTCTGCCCGGTACAGATCAGGAACACGGGGGCATAATTCGCCATGGTGCAAAATTGCTCTTTGCTTACTGCGAGGCCACAGTTCCCAAGTTGACGGTAGTAACGCGTAAAGCTTATGGCGGCGCTTATGATGTGATGAGCAGTAAACACATACGCGGTGACGTCAACTTAGCCTGGCCTATGGCAGAGATCGCCGTCATGGGTCCGGAGGGAGCGGTCAACATCATCTTTCGCAAAGAACTCGCCCAATCCGAGGACATAGACCAGCGTAGAGCTGAGTTGGTCTCAGATTACCGAGAAAAATTTGCCAATCCCTACATAGCTGCTTCGCGCGGTTATATCGATGATGTCATCGAACCACGAGAAACCCGGCCGCGCTTGGTAAATGCGCTTGAGATGGTAGCAAATAAGCGTGATGCAAACCCGGCAAAGAAACATGGCTGCATTCCCCTCTAAGCGATGAAACAGCTGGAGATAAACGGTCGCAAGTTATCGATGGAGTCCGCCGGACCTGCAAATGAACCTTTGGTAGTTTTCCTGCACCACGGTTTGGGAGCGATCCGATCCTGGAAGGGACAAATTGAAGATCTCAGCAACGCGGGCTATCAGGTATTGGCCTATGATCGCTGGGGGCACGGAAAATCTACCCCGCGGGTTCACTGGTCAATGCCCAATTTTGAGCAAGATTTGGCAGATCTAGAGGCGATACTGGATGAACATGGGCACAGGCAGGCGTCATTGGTTGGGCACAGTGATGGGGGTAACATCGCCATGCATTATGCCGTGAACCATCCTGAGCAGATAACTTGCTTAGTGCTCGTCGCAGCGCATATCTATATCGAACCAAAAATGTATTCTGGAATTCAGTCAATTAAGCATCAATTCGAAGGTGATCACCGGTTTCGGAGCCAGATGCAGCGGGTGCATGGAGACAATACCGAGGCATTATTCTGGGGCTGGTTTAACGGCTGGTCGGACCCCTCGATCCTTGATTGGGATTTGCGCCCAGTGAGCAGTCAGATTTCGTGTCCCACGCTGGTGATACAAGGGCTGGAAGACGAGCATGCCTCCCCTCAGCATGCCCGCGATATTGCGAATTCAATTCCAGAGGCAGATTTGTGGCTGGTTCCTGGTGCAGGTCATATGCTTCCTCAGACCCACCTGGAAGAATTCAATCGCTGCCTCCGACAATTTCTGGCGCAGACGCACGCAGTGCAAACGCAGTCATAGTGCTTATTGTCAGAGGTATTTATAATAATCAGTAAGTCGAAAACTGGGCATCAAAATAGTATCTGGCGAATTATTGGAAAAGGATAGATTTAGAGGCGCTCCATGTTCAACAAAGTCTTGATCGCAAACAGAGGCGAGATCGCCGTTCGTATCATCAGGGCCTGTCGGGAGCTGGGTTTAGGGACAGTGGCTGTATACTCTAAGGCGGATCGCGAAGCCCTGCATGTTCGCCTGGCTGATGAGGCCTTTTTCTTGGGTCCATCCCCTGCCAGTGATTCATATCTTCGCGCGGAAAAAATAATCGCCATAGCCAAGAAAAGCGAATCGGGGGCGATCCACCCCGGATATGGTTTTCTGGCCGAACGCGCGGATTTTGCCCAGGCCTGTCTGGACGAAGACCTGGCTTTTATCGGGCCGAAACCCTCCTCGATCGCCGCCATGGGAGATAAGGGAGTCGCGAGAGCGCAGGTTATCGCTAGCGGTATACCGGTGGTGCCAGGTACTGAACGCGAAGGATCACTGAGTGATGAAGAGCTTATAACGCTGGCTGAGAAGCGTGGATTTCCCTTATTGATCAAGGCAATCGCGGGCGGCGGCGGTAAGGGAATGCGCGAAGTGCAGGCTTTAGATGAAATGCCTGGTTTGCTCCAGGCCGCTCGCCGTGAAGCTGAAGCCTCTTTTGGGGATGGCAATGTCTATCTCGAGACGCTGGTCGAAGGTGCCCGGCACATCGAGATCCAAATCCTGGCTGACACCCACGGCAATGTGATCCACTTGGGTGAGCGAGAGTGTTCTCTCCAACGTCGGCACCAGAAGCTCTTGGAAGAATCACCATCCCCTTTTATCGGAGATGATGAGGATTTACGCCAGCAAATGGGCTCAGTAGCTGTTCGGACCGCCCAGGCTGTCGATTATGTCAACACGGGGACGATCGAATTCCTGGTCGATAAAGATAAGAATTTTTTCTTCCTGGAAATGAACACCCGCCTGCAGGTAGAACATCCAGTTACTGAGCTGGTCACCGGGTTGGACATCGTCAAAGAACAGATTCGCATTGCCCGGGGGAGAAGGTTGCGCCACACACAAGAGGATATCGCCCTCACTGGATGGGCAATTGAGTGCCGCATCAACGCTGAAGATCCTTACAATAACTACCTGCCATCCACCGGACGGATCACCCACATGATTTTACCGACCGGACCCGGAGTGCGCCTCGATACCGGCGTTTACTCTGGATTTAATATCTCTCCTTACTACGATTCCTTGATCGCCAAACTGGTGGTGAGTGGTGAGTCACGCGGCGAGGCTCTTCTACGTATGCGTCGTGCCTTGGACGAGTTCAAGATCATCGGCATCCGCACCAATATCCCCTTCCACCAGCGGATGATGGAGTCTACCCGCTTCTTGGCAGGACAGTATGATACGCGCTTTGTAGAGGAACGCTTCTCCATGGAAGCCGCGGAAGAAGGTAAAAAAGACCTTTCGGATGTCGCCGCAATCCTGGCAACTCTGGTTGCCCACCAGCAAACCCAACGCGCAGCCCAGATCATACAGCGCAACGAACGCGATACCAGCAACTGGAAATGGGTTGGGCGCTGGGAAAGGATGCAACGATGAAGTACGTGGCGACAACTGGCGACCGCGAAATTCTGATTGAAATTATCGATGATCACCATATCACCGTTGATGGCGTCAAATATGAGATTGATTTCGAATCGGTCAGCGAACAAACGGTTTATTCACTGCTGGCAAACAATAAATCCTACGAAGCGTTGATTTATGAAAGCGAGGAGGGCTGGCAGGTATTGCTGCACGGCTCGCAATACGTGCTGCTGGTGGAAGACGAGCGTGAGAGACGCTTGCGAGCTTCCTTGGGTGGAGGACCTCCTGAGAACGTCGTTTACCATCTTAAAGCACCCATGCCAGGCTTGATCGTCTCCGTCTCCGTCAGTGAAGGGCAGTCCATCGAGAAGGGTGATGTGCTGGTGATCCTCGAATCGATGAAAATGCAGAACGAGCTCAAGTCCCCACGTCCAGGTAAGATCAGCAGAGTGCGCGTTAAACCTGGGGACAGCGTGGAACAAAGAGATCCCTTACTCAGCGTGGTCTAACAGAAAAGAGAATCGATGGGCGATAACCAGCAGGAACTTGAGGTCAAACTTTATCTTTCAGATATGCCTGCCTTCCAACAAAAAGTGGAGGCACTTGGGAGTCAGCTGACTGAGCCGCGCCTGCACGAGATCAACCTGCGGTTTGACACACCCAAAGGAGAGCTGACCCGTACTGCTCAAGTATTACGCTTGCGCCAGGATACCGCCGCCCGCCTGACTTATAAAGGTCCGGGGGAGACAATCGATGGTGTTCACGCCCGGCGGGAGATCGAAGTCACAGTCAGCGACTTCCAATCAGCACAGGCGCTGCTCGATGCATTAGGTTACCAGATCAGCCTGATGTAC
>JAUWLJ010000182.1 GCA_030613705.1 Chloroflexota bacterium | reverse complement strand
ATACCTTCAATCTCCATCAGATCATCAAATGTTGCCGAGGGTAAATTCTCAATACTATTAAATTGCCTGGCCAATTGGGCTGCCCCAACTTCACCCACTCCTCGAATACCTAAAGCTGTTAATAGGCGGCTTAGGTGTTGGTTTTTTGATCCCTCTATGGCAGTTAACAAATTTTCAGCTTTTTTATCCGCAAAACCATCAAGCTGAAGCAATTTATCTTTGGACAAGGTATAGAGATCAGCCACATCCATGACCAATCCAGATTGAACCAATTGTTCAACGATCTTTATCCCTAGTCCAACAATATCCATCGCACCACGAGAGACAAAATGCTCAATATTGCGGATTAGTTGTGCTGGACAGGCTGCATTAACACAATACCAGGCGACTTCACCTTCAATATGCTCAACTTCCTGGTCGCAAACCGGGCATTTCCGAGGCGGTGTATAGGGCATTTCGTCACCAGTGCGTACATCAATCACCGGTCCAATGACATAGGGTATGACATCTCCAGCCCGCTTTACCAGCACACGATCTCCTGGTCGAATATCCTTCTCGGCAATATAATCAAAATTGTGCAGGGTAGCCTGCTTCACAATCACGCCACTAATTTCCACTGGCTCTAGGATAGCATAGGGGGTTAATACTCCTGTGCGGCCAACATTCACCCCAATGTCCCTGAGCTGCGTAGTTACCTCCACGGCTGGGAATTTGAATGCTATCGCACTTCGTGGATCTTTGCCAACCACACCTAAATCTTCAGCTAAATTTAAATCATTTATCTTGATCACCACACCATCAGCTTCATAAGGCATGTTATATCTTTGTTCTATGATATCTAGACTCACATCTATGGCAGAGTCAATATCCTCACAGTATGTCCAATCGACTACCGGGAATCCAATTTTTTTTAGAAATCTCAATCTCTCTTCGTCTGTTGCCCATAATGCCCGATCTGAGGCGACAATATCATATGTAAGCAAATTGAGTGGTCGAGTTGATGTCAACTTAGGATCCAGCTGTCGCAGTGAACCAGCTGCTGTATTGCGCGGATTAAGGTACGTTTTCTCACCAGCTTCGCTAAGCCGTCTGTTGAGTCTCTCAAAATCCTTGAGATACATAAATACTTCACCGCGCACTACCAAAAATTCGGGAATTTCGATTCCGTCTTGCTGAACCGGCACTCGCAACGGCAGCGATCGGACCGTTCGTAAATTGGATGTTACCTCCTCCCCCACTTCACCGTCTCCACGTGTTGCCCCCTGCGAGAATATCCCGTTCTGGAAGTGCAATACAACTGTTAATCCATCTAACTTAGGTTCAACAACGAAATCTGTCTCTCGAACCCGGTCGTCCAACCTGCTAATCCGCTCATACCATGCTCGCACATCATTCTCGTCGAATGCGTTTCCCAGACTCAAGATTGCCGCAGGATGGCGCAGCTTGGTGAAGCGCTCGGACGAGGGTGCACCTGTCCTTTGCGTTGGCGAGTCGGGAGTGATCCAATCTGGATGCTCATCTTCGATCTTCCGAAGTTCAACCATCAATTGATCATATTCGCTGTCGCTAACCACAGGCTCATTGAGTACGTAATATCGATAATTGTGGTGGTTGATTTCCTGACGTATTTCATCAACCCGTTTTTGGAGCATGGCGGTACTCATAGCCGGAATTATAGCCTAAAACCAAACTGGTATATCGTTTGTTATGAATAATGTGAAGCTAATTTCAGGCCACCAAAGCAATTTGATCGCATCCACAAGCCTCAATTGAATTCTGCAACCTGATTTTCTCCATACTTGGTCAATGAATTTGCTGCAAACAATACCAGACAAATCCAGATCGTATCTGAAATGAACAAGTGGAACAGCTGTATCCATACTGGAGCTAATAGAATGACATTGACCAAGCCTGTCGACAATTGCAGCACAATTAAGAATATGGTCAGCCTGCCTAGAACCTTGCTTCCGTTATTCTTGACCCTGGAAATTATCCAACCAATGATGAAGATCAAATATATACTAACAACGACAGCAAGGGATGGGTGGACAATCCGTAACCGAATTAGAAAATGCGCTGCAGAAGAAAAATCTTGCCGAATCCCCTCTTCAAGGGAGGAGACTGGGAACAGGGTGTCACCAAGCGCGGTAAGAGCGCCGCTCATACCCAAAACCAAAACACTGATAAAGCCGATCGCCAACAACCAGATTTTGGTGTCCCCTGCTCGCAATTTTAAAGGTTCACCCCCAGAAGCCCACCAGGCAGTTAACGATATGCAGGCTAATAATAAGAACGTGTTCACGAGATGAACTGAGATCGCTAGTGCTCTAACCGCGGAGGCATTCTCCGCTACCAACTCGAAGAGTACCAAACCAGCACCCAGAAGTGCTTCTGTGATCATGAAGAGCATCGACAAGATCGCCCCGTTACGCACCGGATTGCCCCCTGGATAAATCCGCCATGCCCAGATCAACATACCAAGAACTAGCAGAAAGGCCACACCGCTGGAGGCGCGGTGGGTGAATTCAATCAATGTCTCAATTTGTTCAGATCTGGGGAATACCTCACCATTGCACAGTGGCCAATGACTTCCACACCCGGCTCCGGATCCTGTCGCGCGCACGTAAGCACCCCACAGGATCACTCCCAGGTTTACTGCCAGCACAAACCATACATATTTTGCGAATTTCGTTAACTTCATCCCTCTTTCCCTATGGCCTCCGTTAGAATAATTTCATCTGCTTTGGTAGATCAGGTTCTACGGTTGGTAATCCGATGATGCCCTTCAACTTATTTACTGACGCTGGTGCATAACCAGAAAAATCGTCATTAATGAATGCGTAAACAGATTGCACCATCTCAGCTTGAGATCGGATCCATTGCCACCACCACTCCAGCTGTGGAGATACCTCTATTTGCTCCCGATCATGCGAATTAAAGCGTCCATGCTTTCCAACCAGGCGAATGAACAATATATCTGAAGTTAGTCCGACTTCTTTCGGCACCCCTTCGAATTCTGTTGCCACCCAACATATATTATGCTTAGCCAGCAATTCGGTAGTTTGAGATGTATACCAGGATCGATGGCGAAATTCAACTGCAAACCTTAAATCCATATTGAGACGCTCGAGGAATGCGCTGAGGTGAATTGCATTCGAACTCGCAAAGGATGGGGGAAATTGCAGCAAGATCACACCCAGTTTATCATCTAATATCTGAACAGTGTCAATAAATCTTAACATCTCATTGTCAACATTCACTAACCCGGCATCATGAGTGATCTCACGGGGTACTTTTACACATACCTTAAATCCTTTTGGGGTACCCTCCTCCCAGCGGTTCACTGCTTCACGTCTTGGAGTGCCGTAAAATGTGGAATCAATTTCAACTGCATTGAAAATGCGGCTGTAATATGAGAGATAATCCCGCGCGGCCAAACCTTTAGGATAGAATGCACCAACCCAATCCTTGTAGGAAAATCCCATCGTACCGATATAATAATCAACCATGAAAATTGAATTGCCTTGATCTAAAATCTCTGAATAATAATCAGGGTAATTATAATGTTTTCTGATAGTACAATAAACGGAACTGAACAAATATCACTGGAGAAGTTTTATTTGATAATAAAGCTATCCAGGTTTATGGCGCCAAATGATGTGACGATTTCTTCCGGGCAAATATGATTCCAGATCACCACCAAATCAATCCATTGGTAATTGATATCGAAGATGATGAGAACGCCAGACAGTCGAACCAACAAGCCATCAACCCAGGCACAAATTAGGATTTGAAACAAGCAAACCAAAATGAATGAAAAAATACTCGCCGTTGAAGACGATCCTACCCTTCAAGAAACATTGGCCTACAATCTCAAACGTCATGGATATGACGTCGAAACCGCAGAAGATGGTAAAACTGCTGATGAACAAATTAGATCCCATATCCACATTAAAAATCGAAGAACTAATGCACGACTTGTCCAAGGAGTATACGATTATAATTGTGACCCATAACATGCAGCAGGCGGCCCGCGTCTCTGAATTTACAGCATTTTTCTCTCTAACGGAAAATCGAGCAGGTGTCTTGATGGAATACGGACCAACAATTCAACTATTCACCAACCCCAAGAACAAGATCACCGAGGATTACATTACAGGTCGCTTTGGATGATTTTGTATCCGCTATCAAGAATCCAAAGGAGGAACAAACGATGACTTCAATTAATCCAAGAGAGACTCTCGATCGGGCCTTACAGGAAGTCCTGGATGAGGTTCTTGTAATGGGGAGTATGGTAGAAGAAGCAATTCAGGCTTCTGTCGAATCCCTCAAACAACGCGATTTTGAAGCAGCACAAAGGATTTACTTTGCTGACCAGAAGATCAACGCCAAACACTTTGAAATCGAAGATACATGCATTGTGCTAATCGCAACTCAACAACCCATGGCCAAAGACCTTCGCCTGCTGGCCGCAGTCCTGGAGATTGTCACTGAATTAGAGCGCATCGGCGATTATGCCAAAGGAATTGCTCGGATAAATATCATTATGGGCGATGAACCGCTAGTAAAACCGCTGATCGATATCCCCCGCATGTCAGAATTAGGCTTAGATATGTTGCGTCGGGCGTTGATCGCCTTTGTCTCCGGTGACGTGGATGCCGCCAGATCAATTCCCAAAGAAGATGATGTGATTGATGCTCTTTACAATCAGGTCTACCGAGAGCTGGTCACCTATATGATCGACGATACGTCTACAATTGATCGAGCAAACTACTTACTTTGGGCTGCCCATAATCTTGAACGCATGGCAGATCGGGTGACAAATATTTGCGAACGAACAATTTATATGGTCACTGGTGAAATGCGGGAATTAGATCGCACAGATGATGAGATGGCCAAGCTGGAGAGAACTTACAAAGATTGGAAATGACTCAATCCTCACCGCCGCGCAGTGTCCTATTTCTGTGCACGGGAAATTCCTGCCGCTCCCAAATGGCTGAAGCGATTGTTAATAATCAACTTTCTGGCACATGGAAAGCATTCAGTGCAGGCACAAAACCAGCTGGGTTCGTTCACCCGATTGCGTTGGAGGTACTAGAAGAGATTGGAATCACTCACCAGGGATGGTCAAAAGAAGTCTCTCAATTCAATAACCAAGAATTTGATCTGGTGATAACCGTATGCGATTCAGCGGCTGAAAATTGCCCGATTTGGCTGCGTTCGAGCAAACATGTGCATATCTCATTCGTTGATCCAGCCTCATTCGAAGGAGGCGAGCAATTAATACTCACTCAATTTCGTGAAGTACGGGATGAGATCAAAGAAAAAATAACCGTT
>JAUWLJ010000119.1 GCA_030613705.1 Chloroflexota bacterium | reverse complement strand
TCCGGAATCAAGTTCCTGGCTGCGCCTTCCCGTCCAGAATTTGCTGAAATTGTTACCGGGGACCAATTTGCTCAAGTCTTGGATTTTCTGAGAAACTTCTTTTCTTATGTACTGGTGGATTGCTCTTCATCTCTGACTGATGTGACCCTAGCAACCATCGATACCTCAGATCTGATTATCTTAATGACCACCCAGGAGATCCCAGCGATAAAAGATTCGCGGTTGTTCTTAGACTTGCTGCAGCCGCTGAAGATCAACCGGGACAGATTGTTATTTGTGATGAATAAGTATGACAAGCGGATCGGGATCAAGCCAGAGAAAATCAGCGAAAACTTCAAACAGGATCTAAAGGTAGTGATCCCGTTTGAGGAGAAAGTGGTTTTACCATCGATCAATCGGGGAATTCCGTTTATGTTAGGAGTAAAATCAAAATCCATCACACGCAGTTATCTCTCATTAACCGAAATAGTTCGAAAACGGCTTGCTGAAGATAAAGAAAAAATAGCTGTTGAAATTCCAAAAAAAATGCGAGTTGGTAGTCGGTAAGCACAATAGCGGGCGGAGGCAAAAAGGATGTCACTTTTAAAGCGGATCGAACAAGGGCAAACAACTACAACCAGCTCTGGGAATGGTGGGAAGAGTACTTCCCAATTGGGGAAAATTCGATCCAAGGAAGACCCAGTTGGAGGAACCAGTTCACAAAGAGATACATATTCTGACTTGAAGACGCGAGTCCAAAACCGCTTGCTTGCAGAACTCGATCCAACCATGGACGTCACCCGGGTGGGTGAAGTCCGCAATACGATTCAAGAGCTATTTGAGCAAGTTCTGGCAGAAGAAAATATTGTCCTAACCAGGCAAGAAAGGCACCGCCTGTTCGAGCAGATCGCTGCTGAAATCCTTGGATTAGGTCCGTTACAGCCGCTGTTGGAGGATGAGTCGATCACGGAAATTATGGTCAATGGTGCCAAGAATATCTATATCGAAAAAGCGGGGAAAATTCACCGTATGCCGATCACCTTTGAGAGTGACGAACATGTCATGCGTATCATTGACCGTATTGTGGCTCCTCTGGGAAGGCGAATTGACGAATCGAGTCCTTATGTTGATGCCCGCTTAGATGATGGTTCGCGTGTGAATGCGATTATCCCTCCGATATCACTCGTAGGTCCCGTGCTGACAATCCGTAAATTCCCAGCAAGCCCGATCACCTTAGAGCAGCTGGTCGAATATGGAACGCTGACTGAAGACATAATTGAGTTTGTGAAAGCTTGCGTCATCGCCCGATTAAATATTATCATATCTGGCGGCACGGGTTCAGGTAAAACTACGCTCCTAAATGTGTTGTCACAATTTATTCCTGCGGATGAGCGGATTGTGACGATTGAAAATGCAGCGGAGCTGCAGCTCCGTCAAGAGCACGTGGTGACTCTCGAATCTCGACCACCCAATATTGAAGGTATGGGAGAGATCACGATCCGCCAGCTGGTGATCAACGCCCTGCGTATGCGTCCTGATCGAATCATCGTGGGTGAGATTCGTGACGAGGCTGCTTTGGATATGCTTCAAGCCATGAATACCGGTCATGATGGTTCGATGACAACTGCACACTCCAACAGCCCACGTGACTCCTTGGCACGTATAGAAACCATGGTGATGATGGCGGGGATGGATCTGCCAGTTCGCGCAATTCGTGAGCAAGTTGCCTCGGCGATCGATCTGATAATTCACCAAGAGAGAATGCGAGATGGGGATCGCAAGGTAGTCCAAATTACTGAAGTATCTGGTATGGAAGGGGACGTGATCACGATGACAGATATCTTTGTCTTCGAGCAAACTGGATACGAAGATGGCCGGGTGATCGGCAGGTTCCGTCCAACTGGATTAAGACCAAAATTCATTGAGCAAATCGAAGCAGCTGGAATCCATCTTCCCGCAGCTACCTTCGGAATTGGCGGACAGCGCCGCAGACGGTGATTTGAGGAGCGAGATACCAATCATGACAACTATCTTATTTATTGGTGGTGGCCTGGTATTTTTCCTGTTGGCAATTGGAGCCATCGTGTCACTCATGGGGGAACGATCCCTGGTTGAGGAACGCCTGGGTCCATATTTTGATGAACAAGAATTAAAAGAAGCCAAAGAAAAGTCATCCCCTGTTGGTGATTGGCTGAATACCAGGGTAGAGAAATCATCATATGGGAGCAGTATCGCTCGGGAGCTTGCGCGTGCTGACTTAAAGTTGAAGCCAGCTGAATATATAGCACTAATGGTAATTTTTGGTTTAGGGGTCGGATTTGTTGCCTGGTTTTTTGGTGGGCAAATCATCATCGTCGGTGTGCTTGGCTGTGGAGTTGGGATGATGATTCCACGCTTTTATGTGCGCAAACAGCAGGCGAAGCGGTTGGTCAAATTTAGCGAGCAGCTGCCAGACATGCTTGGATTGGTGGTAAATGGACTGCGGGCTGGTTTCTCAATCATGCAAGCATTGGAAGCTGTGAGCAAAGAATTGCCACCTCCTATCTCAGATGAATTCCGTCGTGTGGTCCAGGAAATTCAGATCGGTTTAAATATCAGTCGAGCCCTGGATAACCTTTATCGTCGCATTCCGAGTGAGGATCTTGATCTGACCATCACTGCGATGAATGTCCAACGGGAAGTAGGCGGTAACTTAGCTGAAATTCTCGACACGATAACGTATACCATTCGCGAGCGTGTCCGCATCAAGGGTGAGATCAGGGTGCTGACATCCCAGGTTGTTTATTCAAGTCGATTCTTATCCAGTATGCCGTTGTTGATCGCAGTTGCTTTGTGGTTCATGAACCGGCCCTATATGATGATATTTTTTGATCCTGATTCCCGTATGATCGGTATCCCTGCATTGATCTTAGGTGCGTTGATGATTTTCTCAGGGTACAAGATTATGGGTAAGATCGCGGCCATTGAGGTGTAGGTATGGTGGTGAGGAGGTAAGTCAATGCTTTGGATAGCGGTGATTGTCGGAGCAGTATTACTTGTTGCTGTAGTGTTGATTGTTATTGGTTTACGAGATGCTGGTGATGTAGATCCCCTGCAGGATCGGCTCGCGGTATATGCAGCAAGGGGGGAGATTGCCGATCTCGAAGAGATCGAGCTCTCACAGCCGATAGCAGAACGTATTATTTATCCAATCGCTAGAAAACTTGGTGAGTTAGCTTTGCGTTTTACCCCCCAGAATGCGATCCAACAAACAACAAAGAAACTTGAACGTGCGGGAAGCCCAGGAGGTATGGATGCGACAGTTTTCTGGGCGCTGCGAATAGCAGGCCTATCACTGGGTGCATTGTTATTTTTTGTAGCCACGATTTCTCCAGAGGGTAGTTTCTTGAAAGGACGAGGATTATTGATTGGAATTCCAGCTGCGGCAATGGGTTTCTTCCTTCCAGAGTTGTGGCTGCAAGGGAGGATCAGCAAACGGCAGAACGATGTTCGCAAAGCGTTGCCAGATGCTCTCGATTTACTCACGATTTGTGTCGAGGCCGGCCTAGGATTTGATGCTGCCATGTCAAAAGTGTATGAAAAATGGGACAATGTGGTGGCGATATCTTTCGGCAGAGTGATTCGTGAGATACAATTGGGGAAACTGCGCAGGGATGCATTAAAGGATATGGCGGAGCGGTTAAGCGTTTCAGAAATGACGAGCTTCATCGCGGCCGTGATCCAAAGTGAGCAGCTGGGTGTTAGTCTGGCGAGAGTTTTGCGGATCCAGGCTGACCAAATGCGGATCAAGCGTCGTCAGATAGCGGAGGAAGCCGCAGCAAAAGCACCGATTAAGATGCTGATCCCGATGGCGTTATTGATCTTTCCATCAATTTGCATTGTGCTAATGACCCCCGCGGTCCTGATGTTGATGCAATCTGCATTGGGTGGAATACTCGGATTTTAATTACGGGGAAAGCTTATGCCCAGGCCGGCGCGGCCAGAATATCACCTATACCGGTGGTTGTGGGGCAGCCTGGATTTATTATTCCCGCCCGCTTGTGGGGGATGCGGCCGGCGGGGGGTTCACTGGTGTGAAAAGTGCCAGAACCAAGTCAAGGTAATTGAGCCACCAATTTGCAAAATTTGCGGACAACCCTGGGACCTCCCGGGGTTGTGTATTCGTTGTTCATCGACCAAACCGAATTTCACTGCCTTGCGTTCCTGGGCTTTATATGATGGACCTGTTCGTGAAGCTGTTCGGTGTCTAAAATACCGACGAAATATCAGTCTCGGACTGGTGCTATCCCAACCTCTAATCGAATTATTAATCAAGTTATCTTGGGAGGTGAATTTGGTGCTCCCAGTGCCATTGGGGGTTGCACGACTGAAAGAGCGTGGATATAATCAAGCTGTCTTAATTGCACGGCCGCTTGCTATGAGAATTGGTGTGCCTTGTGAAACTCAAGGATTAAAGAGGGTACGAGAAACCCGATCTCAGGTGGGTCTCTCTTTTGCTCAACGGCGTGATAACGTAAAAAATGCCTTTCAAGCGAAACAAGAAATTGTCTCGAAGCATAGCATCCTGGTTATTGATGATGTCGCCACAAGCAGTGCGACCTTGGACGCCTGCGCAACCGCATTGCTTGCGGCAGGTTCGGATGATGTTTATTGTTTGACATATGCTCGGACAGGTTAAGTGAGAGCTATTTCTCATATATAAACTTATTAGTGATAGATAATGTTTTCAGTAATAAGATATTCAATACACTTATTATCCCATCAGGATTACACCTGATTGATCGTTATCGGAGAGTAAGACAATATTTATTTATTCAGGAGGTGGATCCATGACGTTCCAAATTGATATTACTGGAAGAAATATGGAAGTGACAGATCGACTCACTGATTATGTCACCAAGAAAGTATCGAAACTTGGCCGTTACTTAAATGATATCGAGGAAGCTCATGTAGACCTGGCATATGCAAAATCTGCCCGTAGCGCGTCCGACAGACAGGTAGCCCAATTAACTATTCGTGGAAAGGGTTTTATACTTCGTTCGGAGGAAAGAGCAGACGATATCTATGCTGCTTTGGATACTGCTCTTGACAAAATGCAGCGTCGTATCGAACGTTATAAGGGCAAGAGGAATCGTGGTAGAGGTGATGGGAGATCTGCTGCTGAAGTCGTTCCGTTGCCAGATAGCGCGGAGCAAGATTATGAACCTCCGTTAATTGCACGGAGAAAGCATTTTGTTATCTCTCCAATGGACGAATCTGAAGCGATCGAACAAATGAGCCTGTTAGGACATGAAGATTTCTTTGTTTTTTACAATGCTTCCACAGCTGCGATCAATGTCCTTTATAAACGAAGAGACGGAACATATGGTTTAATTGAACCAGAAATTGGATGACAAATCAATTTGATCTATGAGATGGCAGAGATTTTCAAAACTCCGCCATCTCTTTTCTTCTCCAGGAAATTATTACTGACGATAGCTAAATAGTCTGCGTTGACTTTGAAGATTATTGAGGTTAAACTACTTACTAATTGATGTGAGGAGTTCGTAAATGGGTGAAGAAAATTATACTAAGCTTTATGAAATCTCCGAATTGATTAAAGAGGATGATATCGATGAAAACAGCATCGAAGATGCTGTAATTCAACTGTTGAAGGCATTTGGTGAAGAACCATCAAGACCAGGTTTAATCCGCACTCCTGGAAGAGTAGCTCAGATGTATAAGGAGCTGTTGGTGGGGTACCGCATCGACCCTGTGGCAATGGTGAATGATGCTTTGTTTGAAGTAACTTACGATGAGATGGTGCTGGTGCGAGATATTGAGTTCTACAGCTTATGCGAGCACCACCTGCTCCCATTTATGGGCAGGGCACATGTGGCTTACTTTCCGCGCGGTAAGGTGATTGGATTATCGAAAATCCCGCGAGTCGTGGATTTATTCTCCCGCCGTTTACAGCTTCAAGAAAGATTGACCCGTCAGATCGCAGATTTTATCAATGAACTTCTTGATCCCCATGGCGTGGCAGTGGTTGTGGAGGGTCTCCATCTTTGTACGATGATGCGCGGGGTTCGAAAACACGAAGCACGGATGACGACTTCAACAATGTTAGGTGCATTTAGAACCAGCCTTGCGACGCGACAAGAGTTTCTAGACAATATCTCGCGTGGGGCTAGTCCGATGAAGTTCTAAAGTAGATTTTTTGATCGTGGATGATTTCCGAAGGCGTTCGGCGATTACGATCGCCTGGTCGCCTGACAGGGGATCTGTGTAAGTCGGTAGAATTTCCGCAACCGGCACGCCCATGTGAGCATACTTCCATAGCTCCTGATCGATCAAGTGACCATTATAGATCAAGATATCTAAGTCAATGGTGCGCGGTGCATTAGGATCTTTTGTGCGAGCCCTACCTAACATGTTTTCTATCGGGCGTAAGATTTCGTTTCGTAATTCTGCAATAGGTAATTGAGTTGAAATGAGTGCAGCAGCATTGAGAAAATCCGGACCCGGAGAACCCAAGGCGGGTGTCTGCCACACACTAGAAACAGCCTCGATGGGGACCAACCTGCCGAGCAAGTACAGAGAACTTTTCAGATTCTCCGCGGGGGAAATA
>JAUWLJ010000312.1 GCA_030613705.1 Chloroflexota bacterium | reverse complement strand
GGGGGAGTAATGGTCCCGTAATCTTTCTTGACCCACTCCGGCTTGTAAACAGCTCAGAAGGGCAAGTAAATTACCTTGAGGTTCCGAATTTACCAATGCTAGTATAGGTTTACGCAATGTGATCTGTAAATTTGGATCGATGCTACTGCGGGAAACTTTCGGGGTTAACCATGATCGGGGCAGATAACCGATCCCGCCTGGATCACCGGCGACTGCCTCCAGCATAGCCTGGGGGATTGGCGCCAGGTAAGCGAGCCGGCTGAAACGCTGGGCGCTTAGAATCCCAGACTTGAATGCAACAGACAATTTGTTATCGGGTGGATAGATCCACACGGAAACGGGTTGGTTATATATGCTGATATCTGACCAATGTTCCACGCGCCCATTGAAAAGAGCATTCAATTCGCTGCCACTTAACACCGTATTGGGATTCTCCGGGTTAATGATCACCACTAATTCGTCCTCGGCAAGAGGGAACGCATAATTCATGTCTTCTGGTTCTTCTCCCCACCACATGATCAAGTCATTGGTTTTGACATTCTGGGCAGGCGCCGGTACTTTTTCTACGAACAGTGCGATCTCAGGCAAGCTATTTGCGCAGGCGTTTAAAGCATCCCTGACCGGTTCCAGAGAAGGTGAAAATGATACGCTGACTGGTTGTGGGGAAGGGGGGATGGTCGCTGTGGGTGGCGCGCTGCAAGCAGCCAACCATAGGATTAATAAAAGCACCACTGATCTTTTCGCTGTACGTGTCATGAATTACCAGCGGATTAAAGGACCGCTATCAGCAGTACAATCAGACCAACAACGGCGCAGTAAGCCGCGAAATAGTAAAGCGAATAGCGAGTGAGAAATGAGATCAGCCAACCGATGGCTAGATAACCAACAACCGCCGCAGCGATGAAACCGGGGATGAAGACGGGTAAGATAGTTCCCAGGTTTGGGATAGCTACGAAGTCACGGGTAGCAACCACTCCTGCGGCAAGCATGATGGGTACCGCAATCAGGAATGAAAACCGTGCTGCGGTAGGGCGGTCGAAATCCCTGGTCATCCCACCGGCAATGGTCGCGCCAGATCGTGATAAGCCAGGGAACAAAGCCAGAACTTGGTAGAAGCCAATGATCAGAGCGTCCAACCAGGTAAGTTCCTCCAAGATTCGCTGGCGTTTACCAACGATTTCGGCGATGACCAGAAGAGCAGCAGTGCCGAATAAGGCGAAGGAAGTCATCATGGGATTAGCGAATGCTCTCTCTATTGTATCTTTGAGCAACAAGCCCGCGATCCCAGCCGGGACTGAAGCCAGCAAGATGTACCAGCCCAAGCGTGCCGGCTGAGTCTCAAACGGTCGTTTGCGACGCAAACCGCGCACTACCCCGCGCAGAATTACGTAATAATCCTTCCAAAAGTAAGCCAGTACCGCAATCAGAGTTGCCACCTGCACCAATACGTCGAAAACAAAAGCTTCAAATGGTGGAATATCCCACTGCAGTAGGAATGGAACGATCACTAAATGTCCTGAACTCGAGATAGGAAGGAATTCGGTGAGTCCTTGAACGATGCCAAGAACGATCGACTGGATGATGGTCATGTAGTATTTAGGACCGCCTTAATTGGGGCTGGATTATTTTTCGTTCTCGTCTAAACCCAGAAACGTTCGCTGTTGAAAATACTGACCAACGAAGTTATCGAATTCGCCAGCCAGAATTGCCTGGCGGATATCATTGATCAAAACGATCAAGGTGTGCAGATTGTGAATTGATAAGAGTGTGGCTGAGAGCATTTCCTTGGCTATGATCAGATGGCGTATATAAGACCGTGAAAAATTTTGGCATGTGTAGCACTGGCAATCTACATCTAATGGTTGGGAATCACGGGCGTACTTGGCATTAACTAAATTCAATCGTTCTCCATAACGAGTCATCCCTGCTTTGTGTCTGGCTAGACGGGTAGGGAGAACACAATCGAAGATGTCAATCCCCCGGCGGACTCCATTGATTAGATCTTCAGGGGTACCAACTCCCATCAAGTAGCGGGGCTTGTCATCTGGCAGCAGCGGGTCCAGCAATTCTAATATGTTGTGCATCTCTAATTTCGTCTCCCCAACGGAAAGTCCACCGATGGCGATACCGGGGAAGCCTAAACTGGCGATAAATCCAGCTGATTCACGGCGTAAATCCTCGAAGATGCCACCCTGTACAATACCAAATAAAGCCTGGTCCGAACGGGTCTTAACCTGCAAGCAGCGTTCTGCCCATGAGTGCGTGCGAGACATGGCTAATTTAGAATATGCTTTATCATATGGATCAGCGCACTCATCGAAGGCCATAATGATATCTGCACCGAGGTTCTCCTGGATGGAGATGGATTTCTCAGGACCTAAACGATGGGATGATCCGTCGATATGGCTTCGAAAGGTTACACCATCTTTATCTATTGAGCGGTTTTTGGCTAAAGAAAACACCTGAAAGCCACCTGAATCGGTCAGTATTGGGCCAGACCAGTGCATGAATTGGTGCAGTCCACCCATTTCAGCAATTAATTCATCTCCAGGTCGCAAATATAAATGGTATGTGTTGGCGAGAATTAACGAGGCCCCTAAATCCATGAGCTGGACGGGAGTCAAGGATTTTACCGAAGCCTGGGTGCCAACGGGAGCGAATACTGGAGTGAGCAGTTCGCCATGAGGTGTTTGAAATTTCCCGGCCCGGGCACGCCCTTGGCGAGCTTCAAGTTGGAAAGAGAATGGGGGGTTGCTCACAGCCGTGGATTATACCCTTTTTCCAATGTTATAATTTCAATTGTCTAACAAATAAACCCAAGATCTCAAGGAGAACGACATGAAGTCAGTGTTGCAATTGCCTGGCCCAAAAGCTAGGGCGATCATCGAGCGCGATCGAAAGGTGATTTCTCCCTCCTATCCTCGAGATTATCCATTCGTCATGGATTACGGAAAAGGTGCTGAGGTGTGGGATGTTGATGGAAACCGCTTCCTAGATTTTGCAGCTGGAATCGCGGTGGCCTCCACAGGTCACAGCCATCCTAAAGTTGTCAAGTCAATCCAGGACCAGGCTGAAAAGTTCATTCATATCTCGTCAGATTATTATCACCAAAAATGGGTTGCCTTAGGGGAAAAACTAAATATGATCGCACCTTTCCAAGAAGATGCCCTCTCCTTCATGACCAATTCAGGAACTGAAAGTGTCGAA
>JAUWLJ010000296.1 GCA_030613705.1 Chloroflexota bacterium | reverse complement strand
GCTCGTGTGCCATGGCATTTCCCGTACCGCCCGGGAAAATGGCCAGGGGAACATCGCTGCCGATCAATCCATTGGCCACCTCCATCTGGGTTCCATCTCCACCATACCCAGCGACCAGGTCGGTACCATTAGCCACAGCTTCTTTTGCCTGGCGGGTAGCATCACCAGACTGATGAGTAATGCTGATCGACCCTTCTTGACCATATTGATTGAACACACGGTTTAGCGTATTCAGGATCGCTTCATCCTTCCCGGCTGCAGGGTTAACAATTACATGTATGTGATTATAGGGAGTGTTCATTTCTTTTCCATATTTACTGTAATTTACTGCTCAGCTATCCAACGCTCAGCCTCATCGAGGGAGAATACCCTTGATGCGTTGATGACTGACAGCAAAGGGATTATGTTCTCGACTCAAATGATTTCGGTTTACTCTCCAGTTCTCATTTATATGTATTATTGCCAAACTTGTCAATAATATTCTTGGATTGGGTCGCTAATTATGTCTGCAGCAATTTAATTCTCTCATCGAATTAAAATATATATAAAAGCTGACTGAATTAGAGGTTATACAAAATTGGAGAAGAGCAGCAATCACCCGAAGTTTTCCATCATCCACATACCACCCCTGACAAATAATCCCCGCAGGCTGGTGGGACCTGCATAAGGAATTTTACGATTAACAACATAATGACTGGTAAATTCATTTGATTCCCCCGCCATAAGGTCAGAAATAATGCGCCCAAAGGTTTGGGTTGTCGGAACACCCTCGCTCATTCCAACGCCATAATAAATGTTTTTATGATCGCCCATCACCCCCACTGATGGTGTCCGGTCTAACGTGTAAGTTGTTGTCCCTCCCCAAGAATGTTCAATTCTCAGCCCCTCTAATTGAGGGAAAAAGGCAAACAAGTCTTTCTTGATCTTGGGAGTTACGGACTTATCATTTCCAGAGCAGATGGCATCATTATCATAATAGGTAACATCTGATCCACCCATAACGATGCGCCCATCATCAGATGGGATCAAATAGCTAAATTTAGCCCGCATATCGTATAATCCCTGCCGATTCTGCCAGCCAATTGATTCCCATTGGGATTTGTTTAATTGCTCAGTAGCTATCTGAAAAACATTAATGGGAAATACACGGTCCTTGAAGAAACCCAGTTTGTGCGCGTAAGCATTCAGTGCGATGACAAGAACCGGAGCGCGAATATCACCTAATTCTGTGTCAACCAGGTTAACTTTACCAGGCGTGATGCGAGTGACTACTGAACGCTCCCTGACCTCAACTCCTAAATCTTCAACCACTCTCTTCATCTCCCGGGCAAGCTTTGCAGGATTCAGGTTAGCACCATAAGGGACATGTAATCCAGCGATGAAAAGGGGTGATTTAATTTGAGCATCCAGCTGCTCACCTTGCAGAAAAGTCGAATCTAATCCAAAAGATTTTAATTTTTCCCCATAGTCTTCCAGTTCCTGAGCCTGTTTTTCGTTCAATGCAACACCAAGCATCCCATTTTCTTCAAAATCGCAATCAACCTCGTGTTCAGCGATCATTCTTTTTATAAAATGCATACCATAAAATGAAACCTCGACATTTTTCTGATGTATTTCTGGGTTTTCAACATCCGATTCTCTGATCAAATCGGTGGCGATACAAAATCCCCCATTTCGCCCACTGGCACCATACCCGCAGCATGCACCCTCGATCAGCACGATCTTCTTCTCGGGGAATTTACTGCGGATATGATACGCAGCAGATAGACCGGTATAACCGCCCCCAACAATTACCACATCGGCTTTATGACTGCCTCTAAGAGGTTCATTAATCTTCTGGTTCTCTAAGTCAGCGGCTTTAAACCAAAAATTATCGACAAAATACTCATAAAGATCGGGTGGCCTTTGATTCCTACTTTTATTGTGTGCCCGAGAATAATACTTCATTCTTACCTCCACCATATATCGATTCAAATCTATTATGCTGATAGTTTCTTTGATAAGTTACTGTGAGATCGTTGCCAGTGATCCGCGGAATTATAACTGCATCCAAGGAAAATTGATTTGTTATCAAGAAAATTCTGCAGCTCTGAAGACTTCTTGACCATCTACATACGTTAGCAGCACTTTTGTGTCCGCGATCTCCGTTTGGGGAATCTCAAAAAGGTTCTGATCCAGGACAATGAAATCAGCCTGTTTAACAACTTCCAATGATCCGATTTGGTTTTCAAGGAAATTAGCATATGCGCCGTTATAAGTGAAGCTGGTGATCATTTGCTCAAGACTGGCTCTTTCTTCTGACCACAATACTTCACCTGCTCCCGCTCCAATCCCCTTTCGGGTGATCCCGGTTTCAATACCAATCAATGGATCAAATGGAATCGTGACCGGGAAATCGCTGGCAGAGGCCATGATTACACCGGCATCAAAAAAGCTTCGCAGCGGATATTGCGCGTCTGCTCTTTTCTTCCCAAGGTATGGAAGGGCGAGCTTCCAATAATATTCATCTACCTTAAACCAGTATGGGTTCGGGATACCGATCACTCCCAGATGCTTGAACCGGAGAATATCTCCAGGAGCCACAAGTTGCAGGTGTGTGAGCATATGGCGTGAATCACGTTTGCCGTTAATTTCTTGAGCATGTTCGAGAGCATCCAGGGCGATGTGTGTCGCCGCGTCCCCGATTACATGCATATGAATCTGAATGTTTTCTTTATCCAGGGCGGCTGAAATATCGTTTAATTTTTCTGGACTCCAGATTGGTTCTCCACGGAAATCGGGTTTATGCGCGTAAGGCTTGAGAAGATAGGCGGTACCCCCCTCAACCACACCATCAACAAAGATTTTGGCGGTATTGGTCTGGAAATAAGGAGAAGTATTGTTCGAACGTTGCTGGATCAGTGATTTAATTTGTCCCTCAATGGATCGATCTGGATCCATGGTTATTGACCCGCGATATCGAAGTTTGAGCAAACCTTCTCCCTCGAGCTCCTTGAATGCCGCAATGGATTGGTCATCCAGCATGGCATCATGGACCATCGTTATGCCTGCGCGATGCGCCATTTCCTGGTATGCGAGCAGCGTATTAACCCGTTCTTCCAATAAGTAATCCGGGAGCACATTGTCAACCAATTTGAAGGCGGTCTCTCTGAGGGTACCACTGGGTTCACCAGTTTCTGGATCACGTTCAATCACACCCCCATCTGGATCGGGTGTATCTTTTGTAATCTGGGCGCGATCCAGGGTCACTGAGTTTACCCAAAGTGAATGTCCATCATAGGACACGAGGCAGATTGGTCGGTCTGGTACGAGAGTGTCCAAAATTGTCTTCGAAGGACCGCTGGTTGTAAACAGCCCGTCAGTCCAGCCACTACCCCGGAATACATCTGCATCGGCGTGGCTCTCGATAAATTCTGCGATTG
>JAUWLJ010000024.1 GCA_030613705.1 Chloroflexota bacterium | reverse complement strand
TGGTCAGGATTTCGCCCGATCACCCCTGAATTTTCATATAAGGAATTGATGTATGAAGCTGCCCGGCGAGCCTACAGCGATGCAGGCGTCGATCCGCGCCGGGATGTCGAGAGCTTCATCACTGTAGCTGAGGACTTCCATGAGGGTACTAGCATATTTGATGAATACACTCCAGACCAGCTGGGAGCTGCCCTAAAACCGATGCACACAATCGCTGGAGACGGCCTCCATGGACTGGCTACCGCCTACATGCTGATCAAGACGGGTCAATTCTCGATTGTGGCTCTTGAAGGGCACAGCAAAGCTTCCAACATCCTTAGCCTTGCTGGGATCACCGCTTATGCTCAAGATCCGGTGCTTAACCGTCCATTACGTTTAAATACCCACTTCGTTGCAGGCATGGAGATGAATCGTTTTCTCTATGACACCGGTACAACACCTGAGCAATGTGCGCAGGTCGTGGTAAAAAACCGCCGCAATGCGCTTGATAATCCCTCCGCTCCATATGGTGCTGAGCTCTCCATTGATGAAGTACTCTCTGGACCACAGTTGTCTTGGCCGCTTGGGATGCGCGAGACCGCAGAGCACGCTGATGGAGCTATTGTTTTGGTGATCGCAAACAAAGAAAAAGCTTTGACATTATCTGAGTCTCCAATATGGATCCTGGGAATTGGTTGGAGCAACGATTCCCCAGCTCTTGAAAATCGTGATTGGTCTAGTGCTAATTACACCAAAGATGCTGCCCGGTTTGCATATCGCCAAGCTGGTATCCATCACCCCTATCAAGCGATCGATTTCGCCGAAGTGGATGACCTTTACGCTTACAAGGAGCTGCAATCTTTAGAAGCTCTAGGAATATTTAGACCAGGAGAAGCTGGGCAGGTTACTGAAGAAGGTATTACCCATAGAGACGGCGCCTTTCCAGTCAATGTATCTGGCGGCTGTCTTGGGATGGGCAACCTTCTCGATGCCAACGGTTTAGCCCGGGCTCTAGAGGTCGTATTACAGCTGCGGGGCACCGCTGGTCCCCGGCAGTTGGATGAAGTCAACATTGGTTTAGCCCAATCCTGGCGGGGTGTACCTTCCGCCAGCGGAGCGGTTGCCATCTTAGGCAATTGAGGAGAGAAACATATTATGTCTATGCGAAAAGTCGCTGTTGTTGGCGCTGGAATGACCAAATTCGTCCGCCGGGCGTTAGAGACGGGTAAAGAACTCTCCTGGCAAGCAACGAGCATGGCTCTTGAATCCTGCGAACTCACTATGGACGATATTGAAGGAGTCTGCCTGGGAACTGCACCCGATTCATTTGATGGTGTACATATGAACGGGGAATACCTGAGCGATGGTGCAGGTGCCTGGAGGAAACCCTACATGCGCTCCTATGTCGGAGGTGGAACTGGTGTATTCGTTCCCATCCAGGGCTGGTACCACGTTGCATCCGGTTTATTTGATGTTGTGCTGGTTATCGCCGAAGAAAAAATGTCGAGTTATTATCCGCACGCCCAGGGAGCATTTCTGACTATTTTTGATCATACGACCGAGCGCCCTTTGAAACCCAATTTACTGTGGATATTCGCTCTCGAAATGAATCGCTACATGCAGACTTATGGCATATCCAAAGAGGATATCGCCCGGGTTGCAGTAAAAAACAAGCGCAATGCTGCGGATCATCCAAGTGCCATGCTCGGTGATCCAAATATCACTGTTGAAGATGTGCTCAATTCCGAGGTCTTGGCCTGGCCAGTTAACCGCTTGGATGTCAGTCCAGTTTCCGATGGCGCTGTAGCCCTCATACTTGCTGCAGAGCATGTTGCTAAACGAATCACAGATAAACCAGTCTGGATTGAAGGTGTGGGTTGGAATCTGGATACTGCTTACTGGACCAATCGTGATCTTGCTTATCCACGTTATGTCGAGTACGCAGCTCGAATGGCATATGATATGGCTGGCATCAAAGAACCTCGCAAACAGATCAACATCGTTGAACCATACGATCCATTCGATTATAAGGAGCTCCACCACCTGGAAGGGTTATTGCTTGCCGATCGAGGTCAGGCTGCTCAATTAGTTGCTGATGGCGTAACTCAGCGAGATGGCGACATGCCCGTGTGTCCTTCTGGCGGCTTGTTGGGAGTTGGAAATCCAATCGCAGCCGCGGGGTTAATGAAAGTTGCGGAGCTTTATTGGCAGCTGCGCGGCGAAGCAGGTGCCCGGCAGGTCCCGGGTCAGCCAAAACGAGGTCTTGCTCAAGCTTGGGGTGACTTGATGCAGGTCGGTACGGTTGTGATTATGGGTCGTTGAGGAGGTTATTATGTCTGATAAGATTACAAGTTACCCAGGTACATCCTTGAGCGAAAAAGATATTCGCGATGGAAACGTGCTCTCCATACACGATCAGATGCCTGGAGATTTCTCTTGGGATACTGGGATAGCGATTGGTCGTTATTTGTCTGGATTAAAAGAAGGTGTAATTCTTGGATCTCATTGCACCCATTGCCGCAGGACTGTTGTGCCTCCACGTAATGTTTGTGAGTGGTGCTTCCGCCCCATGGATCGTTTTGTCCCTCTTCAAGATACTGGTACGGTAAACACATTTTCCCTGTGTTACGTAACTTGGGATGTGCAACGCATCAAAGAACCAGAGACACCAGCGGTGATAGAGATTGATGGTGCATCCCCCCTCCACGGTATCATGCATAAACTGGGTGAAGTTGAACCACAGCAAATCTCGATCGGCATGCGTGTAAAAGCGGTTTGGAAACCGGCGGCGAAAAGGGAAGGTGCCATCACTGATATTCTCCATTTCAAACCAATCCAGGAGTGATTAATATGACATTATTGAAGCGGGACCCAATTGCACCGTCTGCCTGGCGTGATGTAATGCAGGTCACCAACCGGTACACCTTTGGCATCGCCGGCGAGCGTTTTTTCAGAGCCATCAAGGATGACCAACAAATTCTGGGTTCGCACTGTAAGAATTGCGAGCGAACTTATGTGCCTGCTGCTGCCTTTTGTGAAAGGTGTATGAACAAGCTCGATGAATGGGTGGACGTTGGTACAGTTGGTGAGATCGTTACCTTTACACACCTGTATGTTAATTATGACGGTTCTCGACGTGAAGAACCTGAGACTATTGCCTTCATCAAGTTAGGTGATGGCGGTCTGATTCACCGCTTGGTATCTTCCGGTTCGCATCCTGTAGAAATTGGGATGCCAGCCAAAGCCATATTCAAACATTCATCTGAAAGACAGGGTTCAATTCTAGATATTGTTCACTTTGAATTAATAACAAATTGAATTCTTCGATAATTTCAGTAGCCCCTCATAGAATCGCATTTCTTCAAATGGCGTGATTATGAGTCCCCAAGTGAACCAGGTAAATTTCGGTCGCCGAATCGCTACATTTCGTGGTCCCTCGATCGAACTTCGCACCTGGGTGTTGATTATCATCCCAGGTTGTTTGCTTACATTATCTAGTTTTATATATGGCATGCTCCTTGCAGGTGATGCATACCAACAGCATGGTCCGGCATTAGCTTTAATCCGCGTTCGCTCCTGGTTCATGTTTTCCGCAATCTTACTGGTAATCTTGGCAGCGTACATTCTTAACCGGTTATTAATTTCGTCACAGCGGTTGGAGATATTTGAAAATGGTATTCATAATCGCAGTTTCTTCTTACGTCGTCATGCGTATTATTGGTCCGAGTTGTCTGGAATTGCATCATCAGCAACGAGGATTACATTCTTTGGTAAGGATATTCGAACAGTACCTTCAGGAGTAATTTACCTGTACACCGGCAAATCGATCGAATTGACGAATAGGTTTCAGAATATTCCACGCTTGGTTGAGATCGTAAAATCAAAAACCTATCCACTGATATGGCCAACCTTGAAGTCTACTTTCCGCTCTGGAAGTGCAGCCCAATTTGGTCGTCTCACACTTACTAGGGAACATCTCCATATAGCAAAGAAGAGTATCCCTTGGGAATCGGTATCCAGGCTGAGGGTTGAATCTGGTTTTCTGGTGGTAGAATTGCGCGACAATTCCGAACAGCAGGTACCGATATCTGACATTCCGAACTTAGAACTCCTATTACAATGTGTCGATTGGGGTATCCAAATATGACCAGATCATCAGTTGATCCTCGACAAATCCATGCATACAAAATTCTTCCAATCTTAATCTTGATTATGGGGGTTTTCATCCCGGCTTGCACTTCAACAGAACCCCCCCTGGTTTCTTTTAGATCCTCCCAATTGGTGGCAACTCAAGATCTCATTGAAATTGATCCCCTGGCGATAGTCACTTTCCAGGTTGAAGTTCCCAAGGACACTCCCCCAGGTCAACCAATCCTGCTAAGCATACTGGATGAAGTGACTGGCTTAGGGTTGAACATCACCCGCAAGGAAATGCAAAAGATCGACGATACTACCTATTCAATTACCCTCCCATTTCCAGTTGGCGCAAATATCAAATACCGCTACGCGCGTCAGGATACATTCACTGCCGAAGAACACACCACTGATCAGCGACCGGTACGCTATCGACTTTATCGGGTTGATGGACCTGGTATCGTTCATGATGTGGTCAGCACCTGGAGCGACGGCTCCTACTCTGGTTCCACAGGTCGTATTATGGGAAGAGTGACCAACGCAGATGATGGCACTCCCATCCCAAATTTGCTGGTGGCTGCTGGAGGCGCCCAAACTGTAACAGCCTCCACTGGTGATTACCTCTTAGAAGGCTTACCCCCTGGAATCCATAATTTGGTTTTTTATGCCTTTGATGGTACCTATCGACCTTATCAGCAAGGAGCAGTCGTTGCAGCACAGTCAACAACACCAGCTGACATCCAGTTAACTCCTTCTCTGCTTGTTAAGCTAATCTTCACGGCCACTGTACCAGATGGAACACTGCCAGCCGTCCCAATCCGTTTAGCGGGAAATCTGGTGCAATTGGGAAATACTTTCGCAGATTTATCTGGTGGTATGAATACACTCGCTTCGCGTATGCCCACCCTGGCTCCCCTCCCAGATGGGCGTTATGCATTAGAAATTGAACTCCCCGCAGGTGCTTTTATCGAATACAAATACACCCTGGGCGATGGATTTTGGAATTCAGAGTACACCCCAAATGGGGATTTCCGTCTACGTACATTGACCGTTCCAGACCAAAACAGTGTCATCGAGGATCGGATCGACAATTGGGGCAGCTCGACTAATGCCGGACCTGTAATATTTGATCTCTCTGTTCCTCCCACAACCCCGGATTTTGACAATGTCTCCATACAATTCAATCCATTTGGTTGGACGGAGCCTATCCCCATGTGGAAGCTAGAAGAAGACCATTGGGTATACATGCTGTACAGCCCGATCACGAAGCAGGAGGATTTCGCCTACCGTTATTGCCGCAACGATCAATGCGGTAGGGCAGATGATTCGCTCACTCCAGGAGCCAATCCTCCTGGTCGCTTACTTGAAATTTCTGGTGGCCCTCAGACTGTTAATGATGTGGTTGAATCTTGGTACTGGATGCAGCCAGGAGTACCGTTCGAGATGCAGGAGACCCCAGAAGTAAAATCACGCCCTAAAAATTTCATCGCTGGTGTTGAGCTGATGCCTTATTACCACCCATCCTTCACACCACGATTACCTATCACTTATAAAGAGATCGACAACCTGCAGGCAAATTGGGTTTTTTTATCCCCGACATGGACTTTCACCCGACAAAATCCACCGGTTCTTGAGTCGGTCACCGGAAAAGATCAATCCTGGTCTGACTTGAGCTATTCAACCGAAAAAGCTCAGGCTTTTGGATTGAATGTCGCTTATTATCCCACTCCAAATTTCCCAACCGATATGCAAGATTGGTGGTCTAACTCACCGCGCGACTTCTCCTGGTGGCAGGTTTGGTTCGAACGCTATCGCAACTTCATTCTCACTTTCGCAGACAAAGCCCAGCAAGAAGGGGCCAGCGGCTTGGTACTAGGCGGAGAATGGGTGTCACCAGCATTACCAGGCGGCAAGCTTCCGGATGGTTCCCCTTCAGGAGTTCCCTCAGATACAGAAAAACGTTGGCGCGAAATAATCTCAGAAATTAGAGAACGGTATACCGGTACACTATTCTGGGCTTTACCTTCCTCAAAGGATGGCATCAACTCACCACCATTCATCGAAGATCTGGATCAGGTTTATTTACTCTGGTCCCTTCCTCTGGCTGAAAATCCGCATGCCAAACCTCAGGAATTACACATTGCTGCTGGGCACTACCTGGATAGTGAAGTTTTCCTTTTAGATATCAGTCTGGAGATGCCCATCACAGTCGCTGTTGCTTACCCGGCAGCAGATGGTAGCCTTCTAGACTGCATAGCCGTTGTGGAAAATAATGATGGGAATTCTTGCTACAATCCAAAATTCCTTGAGCCTCCATATCCAGACAACCCTACTGTTATCCTGAATTTAAAGGAACAATTATCCGCCTATCAAGCATTATTGCACGCGATTAACGACCGGGATTGGATTGATGGATTTGTTTCCAGAGGTTTCTATCCCCCGGTAGAACTGCACGATAAGTCCAGCTCTATCCACGGCAAGCCCTCTCAAACAATTATCGGCGATTGGTACCGTCAATTTCTTCCAGATTCACCATCAGAAGAGTGAGTTCTCAGAATTCCAGTTCGCTCCCAAGGATAACTTGTCGCCAAGAAAATACCGCATTAATTCTATTTTAATTGACAATCAAAGCAATAAAATTAATATCGCTTGTGGTATAATTTTCACGCCATGGATTCGGAAGTAACATCGTTGGAGCCACCACCTGATTCTGAATCGGAATTCGTCCCCGGACCACCCTCTAATCACCAGGAAGAACTCCGCCGCAGACAAATGGCTGTTGCTGGCTTGGTTGTTGGTGTCATTCTTCTTCTCGCATTGTTGATCACCGCAGTAATTTACCTATCTTTGCCAGCCACCAACACAGAAAATATTCGCGACATCATGATTATTCTCATGGCTCTCGAATTTATGTTCCTCGGTGTGGCACTATTGGTATTGATTGTGCAATTGGCAACATTGATTAATTTGCTCCAAAATGAGATCATCCCAATTGTCGAATCAACAAACGAGACAGCCAACACCTTACGAGGTACAACAGTGTTCTTGAGCGAGAATTTGACCGAGCCAGTGATAAAACTAAATCAATATCTGGCAGGTTTGATGAGACTCACCGAACTGATTGGTTTAACCCGCAAACGTTAATCAACTTACACTAATAACAAAATCAAAAGGAGTAATAAAATGGCTGACAATAGTGGAGATTTAGGATCATTCTTAGCTGGCTTTGTGATCGGAGGTCTGATTGGTGCCGGTGTGGCACTCTTGATGGCTCCGCAATCCGGTGAAGAAACACGCGCTATTATTGCAGATAAGAGCATTGAGCTGCGCGATCGAGCTGTAGAGACTGCCGGAGAAGTTCAAGCCCAGGCAGGAGACATTGCTTCACAAACTACTGAAGCTTATCAACAGCAAGTTAAGCGCATTCAGGCTGCCGTCGACGCAGGTAAGAAGCCTCCCAAAAAGGATGCTGAAGCTCCCGCTGAGGAAGCGCCCGCTGAATCCTAAACTATATCCTGAAAGAAGATGAAAGAGATCGGGATTTCCGATCTCTTTTTTAATTCCTTTCCAACTCTTGGATAACCCTCACCATAGAAGCCAACAAATCTCCGGCCACCACAGAGGTGTTGGTGCCCAAAGTCTCTCCGGATTTAATGCCACTTTGCGCGTGGATCCATGACCCACTGACTGCTGCCTCATAAGCCTCCAGACCCTGCGCCCGCAATCCTACGATTATTCCAGCCAATACATCCCCCGATCCCGCTCTGGCTAATGCAGGACTGGCAACCGGGATGAGTGATGTCCTTCCTCCTGGTTCAGCGATCACTGTGTTGGCTCCCTTCAATACCACAACATGCCCCCATTCATGCGCGAATTTCTCAGCAGTCTCAACACGTGCTGATTGAATTTCACTCACCTCGAGATCAGTAAGAACAGACATCTCGCCTGGATGGGGAGTCAACACAGCAGGTTGAGGTAATTTACTTGCCCAATCTGGGATCCTGGCAAGAAGTTTTAACCCATCTGCATCAATAACAAGCGGAGGCAGCTCTTGTTTTTCACCTGCTGTTTTTATATTCGCCGGAGCAACAAAACCAATGATTGTTTTTCCGCCGTGAGGTATTGCAAAAAGAAGATTTATGAGAAAATTTTTGGTTGTATCCTCCAAGCCAAAGCCAGGGCCGATCAGCATCGCAGAAACCTTTTCCAGGTTTTCAATAACAACTTCTGCTGCACTTTCTGCAATTACACCCATTTCGTGTGGCAATAGCAGCCAAGTAGCTTCAGGTATTTGACCTGCCAATGCAGAATGCAGCGGAGCAGGAACTCCCAAAGTCACCAAACCAACCCCAATACGGTAAGCAGCCTTACCGGCTAACAACACAGCCCCGGTAAAGTTTACGGATCCCGCCACGATCATCGCAGTTCCGAATGTTCCTTTATGTGCATCCCGCTGACGTTGAGGCAGGGTCTTTCGCACCCAATCCGGAGTAGCCACTCTGCGCTGGATCCTCTGCCAGGTTTGCGACCTTTGGTCATCATCCTCCAGACCAATACCCACTAGACGCAATTCGCCAATCAAATCATTGGCTGGAAATTCCAGCAAACCACGTTTTACTGCCGCCATGGTCACTGTCATATCCGCTACCAGGCTTTCCGGAGAAGTTTCACCAGTGTCGCAATTCACTCCAGATGGACAATCCACTGCTACGACAACAGGTTTTTCTGCTGCCTGGCCCAATATTCTCTTTGTTGCCTTCAATACTCCACTTACTGTACCTCGGAAGGGTAGTTTTATGCCAGTTCCTAGCACTCCATCCATCAGGATCGCATGATCAGTGAGCTCTGATTTTAATTTCTTAAATCTTGGGTCTCCACTAGCCTCGAGAATCTCTCCCCCGCTCGATTTTAATCGTTTAATTAATGGATCATCATCAGGTCTATTCCGCACGATATACGCGGTAGCTTTCCAACCCCATTCCGCCATCTTCGCCAGGGCAACCAGAGTGTCCCCGCCATTGTTGCCTGAACCCACCAGCCCCAAAACTCCACCATCCTTTAGATAATTGTATTTTGCAGCCACCAGTTCTGCTAGTCCAATGCCCGCATGCTTCATCATCATTTCATAGGATAAGCCGTTTGCATCAGCTTCCTTTTCGACTGACTGCATCTCTGCAACACTGACATATTTCATTTCACCCTCTATTGATCATTCCCATTAAAATTAAGACCCTCACTAAATTCAAACATCCAGATTAATCAGGTCAAGATCTTTTAATACCCAATCCAATTTCAATGCTGAAAGTTTTTCTGGTTTGGGAAAACCACTGACTGGATCCCACTCCCTAATATTGTAATATGCATTAAGCATAGCTGCGAAATCAGGAACGTATCCACTGGCATCATCTTCATATGGTATCAATAAACCTTTAGGCAACTTGTCATTTACCCCGGTTAACCCCAGGCGATTATTTATTACTCGTTTTAAATTCCAGCCTCGTTCTCCAGTTTTAAGCATATCCTCCACAGAAAATTCCACCCCAACGCTGGTATTGATCAACCCCACCACTAATTCTGGAGGCACGTTGGCAAAGATGCACATCACCAAAGAATTAAAGACCGTACGCCAATCCTGGTGGTGAGCAACATTGATCACCTTCTCTGCACCACCTCGTGGTGAGTGATAGGTCATCCCCAAGGTTGAATATACTTGCCCAATTTCAACAAAATAATAATCTGATTGGTTATGGCAAGCTCCCCGGGGAGAGGTGGCATAAACAAGTGCCATTCCAGATGCGCCCCGTGGATCGTGGAAGGCGACCTCTAAACCATTTACCTGAACTGCCAGCTCCTCAAAGCCAAATTGACGCCCCAAGCCTCGTGCACCTAATGCTAAATACGCTCCGAAGCCCTCTTTCTTGGCAGTTTTGTGGATCAACTGCTCAACTGCATCCGCATTCCCCCACTCCAGGGGGATGCCATCGGTATCCGTTAGTCCAATCAGCCCCTTATCAAAAAGCAACATCGCCAGGCCGATAGTATTACTGAGACTGATGCTGTCCATCCCATAACGATCACACAACTCACCAAACTGGGTGATGCGAATTAAATCATTAATTAATAAGTTCGGACCAAAGCCTGCCAAGGTTTCAAATTCCGCACCCTTTCGTTTCACTCCATCACCAAGATTGACAACTCTTCCACATGCGATCACGCATCCATGGCAGGCAGACACCCCGGCATGGATTGTGTTTTTAATATTCACCCCTGAGATATTTATATCCCCACTGGATTTCCCCCGAGTGAAATACCGTTTTGGCGTCTCCATAAGATAATCAAAATAATCTGCAACTCCGGCAGTCCCCAGGTCACGGACAACCTGAGACATGGGATCTTCTCGTAATTCTCGATTGATTTGCGAACGCAATGGGGTATACCCTTCGAGATCGTAGACGGGAACCGAGCCTGTTCCCCTTACCGCCACTGCTTTCAAGTTCTTTGAACCCATGATCGCGCCCATTCCCGTCCTTCCAGCAACCCGACCGTGATCACTCAAAATCAATGCAAATGGTATTTCAGCCTCCCCAGCGGGTCCAATACAGGCGACTCTTGTTCCTGGGGTATCCAGTTCTCGGATCAGTGCTTCTTGTGTTTGGTAAGTCTCCATCCCCCAAATATGACGGGCAGACCGGAGTAGCACTTCGCCATCTTTGATCCACAAGTAAACAGGCTCGCTCGACTTACCGGTGATCAATAATCCATCGAAACCGGCTTTCCGCAGCTCCACACCCCAAAATCCGCCGCAATTTGATTCACCCCATTGATTGGTAGCGGGAGAACGACCACAAACAACGTACCGACCGACTGCCGGACCTGCCGTTCCTGAGAGGGGACCATTCAAAAAAAGAATGGGTGCTTGAGGTGACAACGGTTCCAAATCCGGAATCAAATAATCATATAGTAGTCGCGCAGCGAGTGATGCACCCCCAAGGTAATCCTGCTCCCATGCCCTTGGAATTTCAAAACTTCCGACTTTTGTGCTGCTTAAATCGACTGTCAAGATCGGCTGCATATTTTTAGCTAAATTCCTTCCAAATATAAGGGTCAAAATTGAAGTTTACCAGATTATCAATAAACTAACTTGGCTAGATTAGCTGAATCTGAGTATACTGGAGACCATGAATTGTGGTCAGAGAATAACTATTCGCGATGTTGCTGCATCTGATCAAGACTGGATAGAGAATTTCGTTAAAAAGCGCTGGGGGTCTAATCGGGTAGTATCATCAGGCGTGATGCATGATGTCCCTCAACTCCCGGGTTTCATTGCATGGAGGTCTGGCGTTCGGGTTGGACTTTTAACTTATCAGACTGTCGAGAAAGAATTTGAGATTGTAACCCTGGATTGCGTAGAAGAGAAAGTTGGCATTGGGTCTGCGATGATCTCGAAAGCTGTTGATTTAGCCCGCAAATCAAGCTGCAAACGAGTCTGGTTGATCACTACCAACGACAATATGCCAGCATTGCGTTTCTATCAAAAAAGAGGTTTTCACCTTGTCGCTATTCACCGAAATGCGCTGGAAAGATCACGCCGATTAAAACCAGAAATTCCCCAAATCGGTCTTTATGGAATCCCCCTACGGGATGAGATCGAGCTTGAAATCCCTCTCAATTCGTGAAAACGTCTGCTCTATTAATCCAGGCCGGCAGTGTCGACAAAAGATTACTCAGAATTTGATTAGCAGATTCTTCGAACAAACTGATATCCTCATAAGCTTCACCACCTTTTTCACTGACAATATCCGAAACACCCCTCAGGATCAGACAGGGGATCTCATTTCGTCGCGCTACAAAAGCAATCGCACCCGATTCCCAATCTCCTGCAATGGCGCCAAATCTTCGTTTGAGTCCGTTTATATCTGCGGGATGAAGATCTCGATCCCCCGAAACCAATAAGCCCTTAAGAACTTCTTGAGGATATGGTTCCCGCAGCCAGGATAGATCCAATTCAGTTGTATAGTGGGCTATATGCGCATCCGTATCGCCCATTTGTTCAAAAATGTCA
>JAUWLJ010000087.1 GCA_030613705.1 Chloroflexota bacterium | reverse complement strand
CGACCAAAGAACCCGCCTGGCGGGCGTGATCTCCCAATACCGCATGCAGTGCCGCGTGCAGCAGGTGTGTGGCGGTGTGGTTGCGCATTATATCAAGCCGGCGTGGAATGTCAACGCGTGCCAGCTCGTCATCACCACTGTTTGGATTACCGGATATGACCTCTCCAACATGTACGCTCACCCCGGCTGAGGGATGGCGCATCTCATTGACCTTGATTTCCCAACCAGGATCAGAGAGCGAAATAATGGAACCAGTATCTGATACCTGCCCACCCGCTTCAACATAAAAAGGAGTCTCCGGAAGGAGGACTTCCACCTGGTCACCAGGTTCAGCACTGGTAACTAAGGTGCCATCCTTAACCAAAGCTAATACCTTTCCCTCAACCTCATATTTATCGTACGGATCATTGTTGACACCTTTGGAATCGATTACCCCTGCATTTACCAGCCCTACAAGTAGATCTTGGTAAAGTTCGATGTTCTCATCACCGAAAACTCCGAAGACTTCGCCCGCTCCGGAGGCAAGTCTGTGTTGCTCCATTGCAGTTTCAAAACCTTGTTCGTCAACTTCAATTCCTTGTTCGCGAGCGATGTCGCGCGTGATCTCTAATGGCAGGCCATAAGTGGCGTATAGGTCAAATGCTTTTCCACCTGGCATCCTTTTTTGACCACTTCCCTGAGTTTGATCCAGAATGGTTTCTAATTTTGAAACTCCAGCTTCGACTGTTTGTTGAAATCGTATTTCTTCCCTGGTTAAGTTGTCCAGGATGGCAGTCTTATTGCGAACCAGTTCGCTGTAGAAATCACCATAATTCTCAATAACGCTCATTGCGACTTGAGCCAGGAAAGGTTCATTAAGACCTATCAGACTCCCAAAACGAGCTGCCCGGCGGATTATCATCCGGCTGACATAATTGCGGCCTGTGTTGCCAGGTACAACACCATCAGCTATCAAGAATACTGCAGCCCGGGAATGATCGGTGATCACCCGGTAAGGAGTTAGAAAGGCAGCTCTTTCTTCATCTGTGTGTCCAGTCAGACGCTGGATGGTATCCATTGTGGGCTTGAGTAAATCGGTTTTGTAGTTTGAATCAACCCCCTGCAACACCAGAGCGATACGTTCTAATCCCAAACCAGTATCAACATGCTTGGCTGGAAGAGGTTCGAGTGTGGAGGGGCCAGTTCGGTTGTACTGGATGAATACCAAGTTCCAAAGTTCGAGATAACGAGTGCAGCCCTCCAGGTTGACTGCACATACATGCTGCGGATCCTCTTCATGGACACACAGACCAGGTCCCAGATCGAGATGGATTTCACTGTTTGGTCCGCTGGGACCAGTCTCAGCCATTTCCCAAAAATTATCTACCCTGCCAAAGAAGAGTACATGTGATGGATCAAATCCAGCTTGCTGGATCCAGTAATTCGCGGCCTCATCATCACGCTCAATCTCGCCCTTCTCATCTTCAAAACAGGTCACCCAAAGTCGATCTTGGGGGAGTCCCCAGACATCGGTAAGCAAATCCCAGGCCCATTCGATGGCTTCTTTTTTATAATAATCACCAAAAGACCAATTGCCCAGCATTTCGAAAAATGTGTGGTGCGTATCATCGCGTCCCACATCATCAAGATCATTATGTTTACCTGCTACTCGCATGCATTTTTGTGAATTCGCTGCCCGTGTGTACGGTCGTGCATCCGCTCCCAGGAAAACGTCCTTGAACTGAACCATGCCCGCATTGGTAAATAATAGTGTTTGATCTCCACCTGGAACTAGTGATGATGAAGGGACAAAAGTATGCCCTCTCTCAACGAAGAAATCGATAAATGTTTGCCGGATTTGGGCTCCAGTGAATTGCTTATCGAACATAATTACTCCTGAGTTAATAACTACCTGTATCAATATTCTGGATATGTTGATCGGCATCTTATCCAGAATAAAAATATGATCTGGCTTGAATTATACCAAGATGAGCTACCTCGAGAATCAACAAAATTTTCTTAATAGGAATTAATTCTTATTCAATTGCAAGTGATGGCAGATGGAATATTTCTACGATATAATGATTTTCTTAGGAAGGAAAATGCTAGTAAATGTTAAGCATGGGATAAATCAAATTTTGTGAATAATGATAATTCTTCCAACTCAGCCTCAGGTGCTCATCCAGATATCTCGGCAATTATCCCTGTTTATAACGAGGCAGGAAAGATTGGTCGGGTTCTGGATGTCCTGAGGCAAGTGGACCGCTTACGGGAAATCATTGTCGTAGATGATGGTTCTACCGATCTATCAGCGGAAGAAATTCAATTTGCAGCTCAATCCGATCCCCGCATACAGCTGGTGGTGAACCCAGTGAATCAGGGAAAGGGGCAGGCAATATTCTTGGGATGGCAAGCCACAGAATCCCGGTGTTTGCTTCTCCTGGATGGCGATCTATTTGGCTTGAATCCGCAACATATTCTAGATTTGATTAATCCTGTACTGGAAGACCATGCGGATATGGCTGTAGGCCAGTTCAAGAAAGGCAGATGGGCTTCTGACATCGCCCATTGGTTCACCCCATGGATGAGCGGTCAGCGCAGTTTGCGAGCAGATTTGCTGAGGCAGGTATCCTTAAAAGCAGCTGCAGGGTATGGTTTTGAAACTGCACTGACCATGGCAGCCAGACAAAATGAATGGCGCTGTGTCCGTGTGTTTCTTACAGGTGTTTGGCATTTACCGGGTGAGTCGCGGCGGGGATTTTGGAAAGGTCTCAAAAATCGCGCCAGGATGTATCGCCAAATCAGCTCAGCCTGGTACCAGGCTGGTGGTTTACAGCGCGTAGGTTTAAGGCCGCGGGTCAGATAAGGATTGAAATGCCACCAACCGGTAGCGAAAGAGTAACCCCCACAAAAGAAGTTTCACAAAAGCCAGCCAGAAGCTGGTGGCGACTTGCTTTGTCAGTAGTGCTGCTTGGCCTGCTGTTGTATTTCTTCTGGCCATTGCTGGGGGAGATCAAAGCTGCCGCAGATTTATTCCGCACAGCAGAGTGGATCTGGTTGTTGGTTGCTATACTTGCCCAGGTGGTATCTTATAGTTTTTTGACCTGGTTGAACGCACTATCTTTACAACCTTTCTCCGGCCAGATCCGATTCATTCCTTTAGCAGGTGTATTGACCTCGATGGCCTTCATCACAGTAGCTATTCCGAGTGCAGGTTTAAGCGGGGTCGCTTTACGAGTCCATCTGCTGCGAAAGTATGATTATCTCCCTGAAGAATCTTTATTCTCTCTGGTGGTTGAAACGACATTAGAATTTATCGCTTTGGCAACAGTTGCTGTTATAGGCGTCGCCTATCTCATCCAGAGTGGTGGACTTACCCCTATTAATGTTCTCAGTCTTGGGCTGCTCGGGGTGTTAGTAATTGTTATTGGGTGGCTCAGCTGGCGAGTGCTAAGTGATTATGAGCGCAGCAAATTAGCATTAGAGAAATTTGTTCGTTTCTGGAACCGCTTTGGAAAAAGATTTAGAACGCTAGATTTCGAAGAATTAAACGAACGGCTGATATATTTCAACCATAACTTGCGGCGTTATCCACGATCTTCGATCTTGAAATTGCCTCTTTCCGCATACGGCAAGGTGATCCTGGATGTAATTACACTGGGTGTTTGTTTTAGATTATTTGGTTATTCCATTGCCCCAGAGACGCTTCTTATTGGTTATGGATTGATCCTCACGGTGAGTGGGGTAGGTGCCCTGCCAGGGGGGCTGGTTATGACAGATGCATTTGTTCCGGTAATATTTTCCCGTTTGGGAGTTCCTGGTTCAATCGCGCTAGCAGCGGGACTGACTTACCGCTTGATCGCTTTTTGGTTAGTGCGTTTAATTGGTTATATTAGCTGGTTGATCCTGGAAAGACGGAAATGATCTCAATGGCTGAACGGAAATACCTCTACTTCGCGGTATTTGCCTCTGGCATGACAACTTTAGCTGTGGAGCTGACCGCTTCCCGTTTGTTGGGAAATATTTTTGGGACGAGCAACCTGGTTTGGGCTAGCATTATCGGTTTAATTTTGATCTACTTGACAGCAGGTTACATTCTTGGTGGGTGGTGGGCTGATCGTTCTCCCAATCTACGAACAATGTACGTGATCTTGGCTTGGGGAGCATTCCTGATCGGGTTAGTACCACTGGTTGCTAATCCGGTATTGAGGCTGGCCGCGGATGCATTTGATCAGCTTCAGCTGGGTATTCTCTTCGGTGCATTCACAGGTGTGCTGATCCTGTTCAGTATCCCGATTACTTTGCTGGGTGCGATCTCGCCATTTGCCATCCGGTTGGCAATTCGTACACCAACTGAGGCCGGCAGGATTTCCGGACGAGTATACGCGGTCTCGACCCTGGGATCATTTCTGGGGACTTTTCTGCCAATCCTTTTGTTCATCCCAACTATCGGAACGACAAGGACCTTTATTGTGTTCAGCATGTTCTTAATGCTTGTGGCGCTGATCGGTTTGTGGTTGTCTTACGGTTGGAGAGTTGCTTTACTTTGGGTATGGATGCCAGTAATGATCCTTCTTTTGGTGATTCTTGGATTCGGAAGAGGTGTCAAAGCAACCCCCGGGCAAATCTTTGAGACTGAATCGCAATACAATTACATCCAGGTGCTCGAAGAAGGCGGTTACCGGTACTTGAGGTTGAACGAAGGGCAAGGTATCCATTCCGTGTATCACCCAACGGAGATAAATTATTATGGCCCCTGGAAGCAATTTCTGGTGGCACCTTTCTTCAATCGACCACCAGTCGTTCCTGATGATGTTCAAAGTATTGCGATCCTTGGCCTGGCTGGAGGGACAATTGTCCGTCAGGCAACTGAGGTCTTTGGACCCATTCCAATCGATGGCTTCGAGATCGATGGTCAGATTATTTCAATTGGTGAGCAGTACTTTGGCATGAACCAACCTAATCTAAACCCGATAGCACAGGATGGTCGTTGGGGATTGGAGCACAGTTCCCGTAAATATGATTTAATTGCTCTGGATGCCTATCGTCCCCCTTATATCCCGTGGCATCTCACAACGCTGGAATTTTTCCAAATCGTCCGGGAACATTTGACAGAAGATGGTGCAGTGGCGATAAATGTAGGGCGCGCACCAGAGGATCGCAGGTTAATTGAGGCGATGGTTGGCACGCTGAGGCAGGTATTTCCTTCGATCTATGTTATGGATGTACCGGAATCCTTTAATTCCATTATTTATGCAACCCAGCAGCCACCCGCTGTGGAGAATGTTTATCTCAACCTGTTCGAATTGTCTGAAAATCAGTATGTACACCCGCTCTTGATTGAAGCCCTGCAGATCACAGCGCTGAATTTGAAACCGATTCCTGAATCAAGCACGGTGTTCACCGATGATTTGGCGCCAATTGAGTGGATCACAAACAATATGGTGCTTCGTTTCATGTTATTCGGTGACATGGAGGTATTACAATGACAGATATTGCTCAAGAATCAAACAGGTCTGGATATCGCAGTTGGCTGATCCGATTAGTGACAGTTCTTGTTCCGGTGCTACTAATTCTCACTTCAGTCCGTTTACTTTTGACCCCATCATTTGTGCAGCTGGAATACCGTACACCCAATTTTCCGGCTGATCCCTATGGCTTCACCCGTGAAGACCGGTTAAATTGGTCGATGATTGCCCTTGATTATTTGCTCAATGATGAGGGTATTTCATTCCTGGGGGATCTGCAATTCGAGGATGGTACCGCGGTCTATAACGCCCAAGAGCTGCGGCACATGGTGGACGTGAAAAATGTGGTTCAATCAGTTCTCATTGTTTGGTATATCAGTCTTGGAGCGATGCTGCTGCTTGGCATCTGGGCATATTGGGGAGGTTGGTGGGACGGGTACAAGCAAGGTCTCGGCCGGGGAGGGTGGATTACCGTTGCCCTGATCGCGGTTACGATGGTGGCGGTTCTGATCGCTTTTAGCGTATTTTTCGTATTTTTCCACGAAGTATTTTTTGATACTGGCACCTGGGTCTTCAGATTTTCGGATACGTTGATCCGCCTTTTCCCAGAGCGTTTCTGGCGAGATTCTTTTATTGCCATCGGCTTGCTTTCGCTTGCAGGTGGATTAGGATTGGGATTGGGCTTTCGCCGTGGTTCAAACAAAGATTAATAAAATCAGGGCGGGGTTGAATCTCCCACCCTGATAATTTTAGGCTTACGCTCCGAATTTCTCCAATCGTCCCGCGTGAGCGAGAGCTAGAGGTATTGTTTCCATAGAGGGGAAATTTCCCAATCCACCATGCCCGCAAGCTCTTTCCCCAAAGCTGCGCTGATCATCGGGTCTGGCAGAGGCTGGCGCCCATAATAAGAAGGGTACTGGATGCCAAGAGTGGGTGCGCAGACTGGCAGGTGTGGAATGATCGCCGGTAATAATCAAAACTTCTGGATGGAGATCTAACAGCTGAGGCAGAGCCATGTCAACACCTTCAATAACCTTGGCTTTGCCATCGAAGTCTCCATCTTCACCTTTGCTGTCGGTCTTCTTGATGTGGATGAAAAAGAAATCATACTCGTCCCAGGTTTCTGCCAGAGCGGAGAATTCATCTTCAGGGGTCTCACCACTGAAATCGATTACCTGCATGCCAACTAAACTGGCAACGCCCTTGTACATCGGGTAGACTGAAATTGCTGCCGCATTCAACCCATATGAATCCTGGAAAGTTGGCAAATTAGGGTCTGTGGCAAATCCGCGCAAGGTCATCCCATTGGCTTTCGGGTTATCAGCCAGTGCTTGGCGAGCTTGAGCAATCCATTGGTTGAAGAGATCTGCAGTGTGCTCTGCTGCTGACGAACGCGCTGTGGCTGCCAGGGGGGGGACGCCGACTTGTTGGGGATCGGTGTCATCGATGTCGGAAATGAGATTATCGCCTCGCATAACCACTGCAAATCGGTATTCCTAGACATGACGAACCTCGGTTGACACGCCAGGGATGGTGATTTTCTTCAGACTCTCGACCAGCGGAATTGCCTCTTCAGTGGCGATGCGACCGGCGCGCCGGTCGGATATATTCCCTTGCTCATCCAGGGTGCAGAAGTTTCCCCTTGCAGCGACGTCTGCACGTCCTACCTGCAAGCCTACACCCACTGATTCTAAAACACCACGACCGATCTCATACTCAAGAGGGTCGTATCCAAAGAGAGCTAAATGAGCAGGACCCGAACCGGGAGTAATTCCAGGTCGGATAGGTGTCACCTGACCAAGCACTCCTTCGGAGGCGAGACGATCCATGTTTGGTGTTCGGGCGGCTTCCAAAGCAGTTGGTCCACCAACCTCGAATGGAAGACCTCCCAGACCGTCCATGACCAGCAGAACAATCTTGCTTGATGAAGTTCGCAATAATGGGCGTATATAATCGAAGGGCATATTTTATTGTTCCTTATTCGAGCTGATTAAAGGGCGTAGAGCAGCATTCTTGACGTGACTCTACGCCCGATTGGTATTCTATTCAATTGATGGGAAAAGCCAAGATATATCTTATGCTGTCTCGCAGAGAGATATCAGCGGATCGCTAGTTCGGTTTCCCGGTCAAAGATGTGTATATTGTCCATATTGAAGACCAATTGCATTTGCTCACCGATGGTGACACGCGTGCGTGGGTCCACTCGGGCGACAAATTCGTACTTCCCGGCTTTCAAGAAGAGGAAAATCTCATTCCCCATCAGCTCGGTGATGTCGACTTGAGTGTCAACTGGTTGAGCGGTGATCCCAGGGGGAGCGAATTCGGGATTGATGATGTCCTCAGGACGAATACCAAAGATGATCGGTTTTCCG
>JAUWLJ010000146.1 GCA_030613705.1 Chloroflexota bacterium | reverse complement strand
TAGGCACCGGCTTGCGAGAAGACCAATTACCTCCCTTGCTTGACCTGGCGCGTGATCGCACTGATAAATACGACCAGCGCCTGATTTGGTACACACCCACCCAATATTGCCAGTTCGATCCTATGCAGCTCGAACTTGGTGTCAAGGGATGCACAGCAGCACTTTATAATATGTGTGTTGAACCTGACGGATCGGTCATCCCCTGCCAATCCTACTACGAACCAATCGGAAATATGCTCACAGATCCCTGGAGCAGCATTTGGCACCATAGCCTCGCTAATTCCCTGCGCCGGAGAAGTTATATACCAGATAAATGCACAGGCTGCTCTCTGCTAGCTGAATGTGGTGGCGGATGTCCATTAGCGCTCAAAGCTCAGGCTGATGGTTTGATCACTCTGGATAGTATTTCACTACCGAAACCAAGTCCGCCAATTTTATGAACTTACGGATTATCGAAATTCCACTCAAAACTCCTCAAACTTTGATTGGTCCTATGGAATTACAGCTATGATCAGACTTCTGGAATTTCCTCAGCCTGGCGATAACCAAGTTTCTCTCATCGCCATGCATTATTGCAAATCAGTGATCGATATTTTATTAATCACGAATGGAGGCAGTATTCGATGACCAGCATCCGAGAATCAATCCGCCAGCGATTCACACCAATCACTCCAATTGAGGCTGGCGTTTATCATTATCAGGCACCCCAAGATGACCCCCGCAATTACCGCCTTCACCTGCGCATTGAGAAGAATGGCGAAGGAGTGATGATAGTCAATGCTTCCACTGTGCTTCATCTAAACCAGACTGCAGCGGAATACGCTTTTTATCTTGTCCAGGGTATGTCAGAAGAAGATGCCGGGAATGCGGTTGCCTCTCGATACCGGGTATCTTTTGAACAGGCTCTTCAGGATTATTCAGACTTCCTCGAGCAGATTGACACCCTGGTAACAATTCCAGACCTTGATCCAGTGGCATATTTGGGTTTTAATCGCACTCGCCCTTACAGCGGAGAAATAACTGCCCCGTATCGCTTAGACTGCGCTCTCACCTACCAGCTGCCCCCAGGTATCGATCCGCAATTTGCCCCTCATACGCGAGCCAGTCAGGATCTCTCCACACAGGATTGGGTCATCATCCTGGATAAAGCTTGGGCTGCTGGCATTCCACACGTTATTTTCACCGGCGGGGAGCCAACCTTACGTGATGATTTGCTCGAACTGATTTTGCATGCCGAAAAGATCGGTCTGGTTACCGGGCTTCTTACAGATGGCATTCGCCTCACTGAGAGTGGCTATTTTGATTCTCTGCTCCAAACTGGTTTAGACCATATGCTTTATCTTCTCCAACCTGACCAGGATGGAATTTGGGATAGCATTCAAGAAGCTGCCCAATCCGATATTTTCACCACTATCCATCTTACGATTACTCCACAAGACCAGCCCGATATCGACTCATACCTGGAGCGATTGTCCGACCTCGGCGTCAGCTCAATCTCGTTGAGCGCCTCTTCCGAGGAGCTTGCAGATGCATTATTATCTGCAAGAGAAATCGCCGCAGACCTCGATTTATCCCTGGTATGGGACACTCCTGTACCATACTCTATGCAAAATCCTTTTGCCCTGGAGTTTAAAGGTCGTGAACGCCCACCAGGTGCTGGTCATGCCTGGCTTTACGTTGAACCCGATGGAGATGTGCTCCCTGACCAGGATATCAACCAGGTTCTCGGCAACTTGCTGAATGATCCTTGGGAAACTATCTGGGCAACTGCGCAAACGACATTATCCTGAATGCCGCTCTCTCCGCACGATTGGCATCGACGTTTTGAACTCCAATCTCAGTGGACGCAAGATATTCGCGATCACCTATACTCACGTGCGGGAGTCTTAAAATCGCAGCGTGTGCTCGATGTTGGATGTGGGACGGGTGCCCTGACCAAAGAACTATCTCAATCTTCAATCGATAGCACGATCGGCTTAGATTTAAACTCTGAATATATCTCCATCGCAGCTTCATTTGCCCCGACTGCATTCCTATCGCTTGGTGATGCGCATAAAATGCCTTTCAAGTCAAGCGTATTTGATTGTTGTTTGTGCCAATATCTATTAATGTGGGTGGTGGATCCTTTGGCGGTACTTCTTGAAATGAAACGCGTCACCGTATCTGGTGGCGCTGTTTTGGTTTTAGCTGAACCGGACTACGGGGGTCGCATCGATTATCCCCAGCAATTAGCTGTTCTCAATGAATGGCAAACCACCGCACTCCAAAATCAAGGGGCAAACCCATTTATAGGGAGAGAATTAAAAACGATATTCCATCAAGCTGGTCTAAATGATATTGAGGTCGGTGTGATCGGAGCTCAATGGAAAAGCACCACCCCTGAAAGTGAATTATATTCAGAATGGGAAATAATCCAATCGGATTTAGAGTTCTTAAATAATTCTTCCGAGGTTTTAAAATCCTCGGAAGAAGTTAGAAAAATAGATCGCGCCGCCTGGGCTGCGGGGGAAAGGATAATCTACGTACCCACTTTTTACGCTTGGGGAAAGGTGGTCAAGGGTTGACTTGGTTATTATTTATTCTTCAAATGGAATCCCAACTTCGATCTGATCGCCTACCACCCTGATGGGATAGGCAGGTATATCTACAACAGCTGGAAGTGCAGTAACACTGCCTGATCGAATATCAAATCTTGCACCATGCCGTGGACAAATTACATCATGACCTTCAACTTCTCCTTCACCCAAAGGTCCGTCATCATGCGAGCACACATCCCCAATTGCGAAATAATCTCCTGCAATATTGAATACCACCAGCTCCCGATCATCGATTTCTACGAAAAGACGCTCTCCATCCGGTAAATCGCTTACTGTGGCAATGGGGACAAATTCAACAGAATTCTCTTCAACTTTATTGTATTTATTCATGCTTATTCAACCAACTCATCGCTGGCCTCATCCAACCCATAAGCGCCAGCTTTAAGCACTTTAAGCGATAATAATGCACATTTCAACCGCACCGGTCCAAGCTCAATACCCAACAAATCTAGAACATCATCCTTGGAAAGGGCTTTTACTTCTTCGATAGATTTCCCCTGAACATATTCAAGGAGTAAATCAGCAGAGGCCAGAGAGATGGCACATCCCCGGCCAGAAAATCTTGCCTCTTCAATCTTATCCTCACCGTTCATCCGGACATCGATCCGCAGTTCATCTCCACATAAAGGATTCGAATCTTCAAAAGTGATATCGTGCGGGTCGAGCTCTCCCTTAAAGTGAGGATTCTGGTAGCGATCAATGATTATTTCACGATAGAAATCATCCATATGTTTAATTCTCTTTATACTAACTTTACAATCTGAAGATTTTCTTTACCTTGTAAATAGCATCAATTAATTTATCAACATCCTCTACCGAGTTGTACAAATAATAGCTTGCCCGTGCAGAGGCAGGTATATTTAATTTATCATGCAGCGGCATTGCGCAATGATGCCCTGCACGTACTGCGACCCCATCTCCATCTAGAACTTGTGCGACATCATGTGCATGAACACCATCCAAATTGAATGCAGTTACCCCGCCCCGATCTATCGCCTCTGGTCCATAAACTGTAACGCCGGGTACTTCGCTCAAGCGTTCAAGCGCGTAATCCACCACTACCTGCTCTTGGGCAGCAATGGCATCTAACCCAACTTGCTGCAGATAATCAACCGCAGCACCTAAACCAATCGCTTCAGCAATAGCTGGTGTGCCTGCTTCAAATTTATACGGGATTGAATTTGGTATAAAAGATCGAAGTTGCACTCGCTTGATCATATCCCCGCCACCAAGAAATGGAGGCATCTCTTCTAATAATTTTTTTCTTCCGTAAAGAACGCCTACACCCGTTGGACCGCACATTTTATGTCCTGAGAAAACCAAAAAATCAGCACCCAATTCTTGGACATCGACTGGAAAATGCGGTACAGATTGGGCGCCATCAATTAAGACGATTGCTCCTGAATCATGAGCCATTTGAGTCATTTCCATTGCGGGGTTGATCGTCCCTAAAACATTTGACATTTGCGTGAAAGCTACCAGCTTGGGATTCAGATCCAATAAACTTCGGTATACCTCTAGATCAAGGTAGCCTTGCGCATCTACAGGTATGAATTCTAGCTGCAGATTTTTCTGTGCGGCTAATATTTGCCAGGGGACCAGGTTTGAATGATGCTCCATTTCAGTTAAGATGACGACATCCGCAGGATTTAGATTCACGCGTCCCCAGGTTTGAGCGACGAGGTTGATCGATTCGGTTGTGTTCCTTGTGAAGATTATCTGTCTCGCAGCTGGTGCATTGATGAATTTCGCTACGGTAACTCGAGCATCTTCATAGAGGGCGGTAGCCTCCTCAGCCAACACATGAATTCCGCGATGAATATTTGCATTCGACCGGCGATAATATTCATTCATCGTCTCGATCACCTGAACTGGTTTCTGCGTTGTTGCAGTGGAATCTAGATAAACTACCTTAACGCCAGGTTTTACCTCCCGCGCCAAAATCGGGAAATCTGCCTGGATTCTTTCGATATCGAGAACGTCAGTCGGCTTGAGCGATTCCATCAGCTATTTTGACCTTGAGCGCGACCTTTTCTTCTTTCTCTGCAGTAAGCGCACTTTACTTGATATCTTCGGGCACCACAATACATGATCAGGCACCATCCACCCATCCGTTAAATAGACATTTTCTTCGAACTGGACCGCGATCAATTTCGAATCAACCTGGACGACGGTCCCAATTAGCCAATCTCGAATACGGTTATCACCCTCATCTAGATGGTCGCAAAATACTTCGACCCGATCCCCGACCTGATAGGCCTCCTTCTGATCTGGAGCACTTGTAAAATATATATCCGACAACTCTGCCTCCTAAATTAATCCTCTGCTCTCCTTAGAGAAATGCAATTTCCTGTTCATAGAGTGAATACTCTCTTCCTGTTTAATTGTTCACGCCAAGTGAATAAATGTTGCACACTCCTGGTGGTGAAGTACTTTCCGACGGTGAAATCCGGCTTAACCCATTTTCCGTGTGATCACCTGGTTTAAGCGATCCCTCACCCCATCAAACGGGATACGCTGCATGATTGGATCGAAAAAACCTTGAACAATTAATCTTTCTGCATCTGGCAGATTTATCCCCCGGCTGTGTGAGTAAAACAGTTCATCAGGATCAATTTTTCCCACAGTCGCACCGTGAGTGCAGCGAACATCATCTGCCATGATCTCTAATCCCGGAATCGAATCTGCTCGCGCTTGTCTGCTCAACAGAAGGTTCCTGTTAGCTTGGTAACCATCAGTTTTCTGGGCAATAGGAGCTACATAAATCATTCCCTGCCAGACAGATCGGCTTTGGTCCTTTAAGACGCCTTTGAACAATAAGTCGCTCGTCGTATTGGGTGCCAAGTGATTCTGCTGTGTATCATGATCGAGATGCTGATTTCCATCTGTGAAATAGAAACCCGACATCCTGCCGACAGCTCCTTCACCGATTAAATCCAGATCCGAGAAATCTTTTGTCAGTCTGCTGCCAACGGCAGCAAATACCCAATCGAAATTTGCATCTTTCCCCACCTGGGCACGTTTGTGGTTAAAATTCCAAACGTGATCTCCCCAGGATTGCAGTTCCACAAAACGTAAATTTGCTCGAGGTCCGACACTGATTTCGATGATACCAGCATGCATGGTTTGCCCATCTGGTTCAGTCATCGAGGCAGCTTCATGCACATAGGTAAGCTCTGCCCCTTCTTCCAGAAATATCAGGATATGGGAAAAATAAGCTAAGTTAAGCCCTGGTCCCCACAAGATGCTGTGCAAGGGTTGTTCAATCCGGATACCCTGAGGCACATAAACCAGCACTCCGTTTTCGCTAAATGCTGCACTCAAGGCAGCAAATTTTCCTTCGTCTGCTTTGACGACCTTACCCATGATCCTTTCCA
>JAUWLJ010000106.1 GCA_030613705.1 Chloroflexota bacterium | reverse complement strand
TCGGACATGATTGTGCGGACATCAGCGAAATCGAGATTAATCAAGCCTGGCACAGTTATCAGTTCCGAAATACCTTGCACACCCTGCCTCAGGACATCATCTGCCATTTTAAAAGCATCGTGAAGGTTCGCCCGTTTGTCGACTATTTGTAATAAGCGATCATTCGGAATCACGATCAGGGTATCGGCATATTCTTTAAGCTCGTTGATGCCACCTTCAGCGGATTGAATGCGGCGGGAACCTTCAAAGGAAAAAGGACGCGTAACAACACCTATTGTAAGCGAGCCAACCTCCCCGGAGATTTGGGCCACGATTGAACATGCGCCAGTGCCTGTACCACCCCCCATTCCACCCGTGATGAATACCATATCCGCGCCTCTAAGGACATCATACATTTCTTCAGCTGACTCTTCAGCCGCTTTGCGACCGATCTCTGGATCACCGCCCGAGCCTAATCCACGGGTCAATTTTTCCCCGATCCGTCCTCGCACTGGCGCTTTGGAAAGCATTAATGCCTGTGCATCAGTATTGATGGCAATAAACTCGACTCCTTGTAATCCTTCCTCGATCATCCGGTCGACTGCGTTGCATCCACCTCCTCCAACACCAACAACTTTGATATTGGCAAAGGATTCAACTTGATTGGGTGGGTTGATCATTGCGTTCATACGACACTCTCCTTCGAATCATGTGGTTTGTGATATTTTCTGAATACCAGTAATAAGTGAAAATTTTTCCAGGTAGACGATATAAGTACATTTATGGAAACAATCGACGTATTAGATTTTTGACATATTCCCAATCGAAACCTCCTCCATGTGAACTGATTATTGTTTGAGAGGATTCCCCACCGATTTCAGTCATCAACATTTGCCATTTCAACAGACCAACACTTGTTGAATATGCAGGTGAATATAATTGATCGGTCATACCAACTAGATTTTCCGGCTTTGCGATCCTGACCGGTAACCCCAATACTTGGGACCCGATAGTTCGGATACCTGGAAGGCTGCTCGATCCTCCTGTCAGGACCATGCCAGCAGGCAGCAATCCATCATAGCCTGATCGCTTTATCTCTTGTAAAACTAGACTAAAGATCTCTTCCACTCGAGCTTCGATGATCAGAGCCAATTCTCTACGGCGAATCTGGAGGGGCTTTTCCTCTCCGAATGGTCGCACATAAAATTCTTCGTTTTCTCCGACCTCAGTTTCGACTGTATGACCATGTTGTTTCTTGATCTCCTCTGCCTGGGGAATTGGCAGGCGTAATCCATGCGCGATGTCCGATGTTAATAGGTCCCCACCCACACCAAGAATCATCGTATGCCAAACATCTCCCTCAATGAAGATCGCCATATCGGTTGTTCCACCGCCAACATCACACACAACCACTCCCATCTCACGTTCTGTCTCTGAGAGTACGACCTCCGCCGATGCCAGAGGATTCAATACAAACTGACTGGTATTTGCACCGGCTTGGAGCACACAATTTCTCAGGTTTTCCACAGCGGATGCTGCGACAGTGATAATGTGTGTCTCTACTTCAAGACGGTATCCATACATGCCCAACGGCATGCGGATGCCAGGCTGCCCATCCACTGTAAAACCACGTTGGATAACATGAATGATCTCCCTGTTGTGAGGTATCGCAACTGCCCGGGCAGCCTCCATGGATCTGATTACATCATCCTCGTCAATCGTGCGACCAGAAACACCGACAACACCACGGCTGTTGACTGATGAGACCTGCGAACCGGCCAAGCTGACTAGTGCAGAGGTGATCTCCATACCCGATGTACGTTCAGCTTTTTCTATTGAACGGGAGATAGCCTGCGTGACGGCGCCGACATCCACAGGAATGCCCTTACGCATTCCTTTAGAAGGTTCTATGCCCACACCAAGAATACGCAGGATGCCGTCTTCCTCAACTCGTCCTACAAGCGTACAAATCTTTGTTGTGCCAATATCAATTCCGACGATAATCGGTTCGTCCATTTTTTACCGCTCCAGGCGATAATATGGTGCGTGGACATGTTCCACGCTGATTAATGCAGGTCGTATACCTGCTTTTTTCAACCGTTTAGAAGTTTTCAAATATACTTTTAATTTGAGAGCCATATCCTCATCACTGCTGCCGAAATATACTTGCCAACCCCGCGGATCCAACCAACCAAGTCCATGCTGGCTGTCATAAACAATCGGAGTATTTTCAGGTGCTTCAGGGCTGATGGTGAGAATGGCGTTTACTAAATCTACCGGAAGTATTGGTAATGAAACTTCACCCTCTTCAATCATTTCACTCTCTGCTGGAGCAACTGTTAACAAATCGCTTCCCTGAACCGTAATACCAGGACCCCCATCACCGTGAGGAGGGAATGCAACACCTCTCTCATCTACCCAGAATGTCTGTCCATCTTGCTGCCAGGCCAAAACTGGGTGCCGCTCAACCAAATTGACCACCACTTTTTTCGGGAATTCGGTCTCCACTGATATATTCACCAGCTCTGGAAAAGCTACCTGGAATTTTTGCTCGAGGTCTGCCGGGTTTACCAAGATAATTGACTTCCCAATCACATCAGCTACGATATTGATCTCTGCATTTGTCAATCGCACCATACCAGTCACATCGATTGTCTCGACTCTGAAAAACGGAGAGTACCATAGGGTATAAATCATGAAGCCGAGTGCGCCGACAATTAAAGCTGATAACAAACGCCAACCTATTCCGACCAAAGGCACCGAAGGCAACCTCATTTCGGCACCCTGACCATCGAGGGCGATATCAAAGCGGCGGCGACTATTTTTATTTTTCCGGCGGCTATACGAAACGGATGCAGCAACCCCACCACGTACCAAAACTGGTGGTATATTCGCGCTGGTTTTGTTCCGAGATCGGCGCGTTGATTTAGAGGAACTCTTCCGCGGACGACTTTCCCTCTTTTCTCGCAATAGTTCTGATCGTGTTAGTTTATCACTTGCCGTCATGCAAATTTCACCTTTGGTACCGCCACTCTGTTCGATCCCGATCTAATCTTCGTTCCATGGCCAGTTCTATTAATCGATTAACCAAATCCTTAAATGTTAGACCACTGGCTTCCCAAAGCTTTGGATACATACTAATCTTGGTGAAGCCTGGGATTGTATTTAGTTCGTTTAAAAATAATTCACCAGTATCTTTATCTAACAGGAAATCTACTCTTGCCATTCCTGCACAGTCGACTGCTCGATAAGCACGCACTGCAAAATTTCTAACCTGCTGGGAGATTTCAAAGGGTATTGGTGCAGGTATCACTAATTCTGATCGATCATCGATGTATTTCGCTTCGTAAGAATAAAAGTCAGCAGATGGGATCACCTCACCCGGAACTGAAGCGATAGGATCATCATTGCCAAGCACACTGACCTCGATCTCCCTGGCATGAATACCCCTTTCCACCAGAATACGACGGTCATACCTGGCAGCATCCATTAAACCTTCCATCAAATCTGAGCGATTCATACATTTTGTAATCCCGACAGATGAGCCAAGATTTGCTGGTTTAGTAAACAACGGGTAATGAGCAAGCGCTTCAGCATGAACAATTACATTATCCAGTGAGTCCTCGACATCACTTCTGAACACAATAATCGTATCCACCTGAGGAATATCGTTGGCTCGCATTATGTCTCGGAAGATACCTTTGTCCATTCCGACTGATGAGCCCAAGACTCCTGCTCCAACATAAGCAATTTCTGCGAGCTCAAACAATCCTTGTATCGTTCCGTCCTCTCCATAAGTCCCATGCAATATCGGGAAGACAACGTCTAGCTGGGTTAATAGTTCAATTATTTCTTCCCGATCTGAGCCCTGGAAGATATATAACCCTCGGCGTGATGGGTCAGCAAATATCGTCGCGGGGCTCAACCCGTTCAGTTGGGTCCCGGAACTAAACTTTTCCAAGATATCCTCACCAACGAGCCATAAACCATCATGGGTGATGCCGATTTGGACCACCTCGTACTCATCCGGGCTCAAGGCAGAAAGTATAGAGCGCGCCGAGAGAAGCGAAATCTCGTGTTCGCCTGAGCGACCTCCGAATAAAATGCCTAGACGTAATTTCTTCTCGCTCATCGCTTCCACTTCACTTCCCATGATCCAATTAGCTCGATCTCCAATTCCAGATTGACTCCAAATTTATTCGCTACAACGCTGCGTGAAAGATTAATCAAATCCCAAACGTCAGTTGCAGAAGCATTACCATAATTGATAAAGAAATTCGCATGCAGTGAGCTGATCGCTGCATCACCAACGCGAGTTCCCTTCAATCCTGCTTGCTCTATCAACCTCCCAGCGTAATCCCCTTCAGGATTCTTGAACATGGAGCCCATACTGGCACCAGATGGTTGAGTTAGACGTCTTTGAGCGAGCAATTCATCGAGTCGCGCTTCTACCACCTCTTTTGTACTTTGAGCGAGCCGGAGTAATGCAGCTAATACAATGACTTCAGGCTGATTTATTTCCGACCGCCCAGGAAAACTCACACCCTCAGCTTCGATTGCCCCAGTCACCTTTTTCTTAATGCGACTCGAACGATAGCTGAACTCAAATTGGTCTGTGAGCCAATCCTCACGCCGAATCACTCTCTTGGGTGAGCTGCCATTATTGGACCTTTTGTCTTCGATTTCACGATGCAAGATTTCTGCCAGCAGAAGATTCCCGGCAACGTCTCCACCGTGAGCTCCAGCATTGCCGACAATTGCACCACCGATCGTGCCTGGGATTCCGGATGCCCATTCCAAGCCGGTCAAACCACGGCTTGCAGCCTGCCGGGCAATGACACCAAAATTGGAGCCGGAGGCAGCCCAAACTGTCGGTGGCTCACTTTCGACATCAAACATCACCTGCCGTGCCTTATTAAGGAGCACAATACCATTCACCCCCGCGTCACTCACCAGAACATTAGAACCACCGCCCAGCACAACAAACGGAATTTCCTCTTCCCAGAGGTAACTGACCATAGATACCAGATCATCGATCGATTCTGCAATCAGCAGCCCATCAGCCAACCCCCCGATGCGCGCTGATGTATAACGAGCAAGGGAAACATTAGAATCAAAATGATCGCCAAACTTTTTTCTCATGGCATTCGCATCAAATGGATAGGACATAAATGCTACTTGTGTACCTCTGTCCATTGGATGGACAACGAATTGATCACTCACAGTTCTTCCAAACAGGTAATAATTTTCTGCAGCTCTTTTTGAGATATGCGAATTTGACGTAATATCTCCTTGGGTGTGATCTTACTTAACTTTGTGGATTTCAATCCAGGATGAGACTGCCTTATCGATTGACTGCTCTCATCTGAAGCCCAGGTCATAAGCATCTCAACCATTCTTGGCATTCCCATTTATAGACAGTAAATCAATCACGCTTTCGCTGATCTGGTATGCATCGCCTGCGGAGAGAACCAACAAAACGTCTCCGTTCTGTAGATTATTGACCAGATATTTTGTGACCTGATTATTACTCGCCAGGAAACGTACATCGGGGTGATCCATGGACTGTACCAACTGGAGAGAAGAAAACTCCGTATTGACAGGCTCTCTCGAGGCATAGATCTCAGTTACCAGGACATGATCTGCTTCGCGGAAAGCAGTCAAAAATTCCTCAAATAGAGTCTCCGTTCTTGAATACGTGTGCGGCTGCCAGACCGCCCACAATTGACGACCAGGGTATCGATTTCGGGCTGCAGCCAAAGTCGCTCGGATTTCAGTTGGATGATGGGCGTAATCATCGATGACTGCAATCCCTGAAATTTCTCCGCGCAACTCAAAGCGCCGCATCGTACCTTGAAAATCACTCAGAACCTGAGCAGCGTTAATAATTGGAATTTTCATTTGATGAGCGACAGCTAATGTTGCCAAAGCATTGCTAACATTATGAATCCCAGGTATATTCAGTGATACCGGAGCAAGAAGCTCATTTTCAAAGAACACCTCAAATTCATAGAAACCCTCTTGAGTCAGTGATAAATTACTCACAAAATAATCTGGAGGGGGTTGGTTTTCTCTCCTTTGCAGGCCATATGAGAAAGTCTTGCAGTTAAACTCACTTGCCATATTTAATAGTTTCAAAGACCCAACATCGTCTGAATACAAAATCAGGGTACCTTCGCCAGGCAGCTGGTGTGCAAAATCAACGAAAGCCTGGAAAAAATCTTCAGTAGTTGGAAAACAATCCGGGTGGTCGTGTTCGATATTGGTCACAACTGCAATTTGAGGCTGCAAGCCTAGGAACATATAATCGTATTCATCTGCTTCTATCACAAAAGCTCGCCCCTTGCCTGCATGGGCATTATTCCCCAAATTCTTCGAAATACCACCGATAATATAGGATGGATCGTGATTGAGAGCAGTTAACATCCAGCTGATCATGGCTGTGGTGGTTGTCTTACCATGGGTTCCAGCTACCGCGATACCGATGCGATCCTCGATTAACTTACCGAGATAATCGGAACGTTTATAGACCGGAATTCCTGCCGCTAATGCAGCATTTACTTCGACATTATCCTCAGGGATAGCGGAAGAACGAATGACCTCATCAGCTCCAAGCACCTGGTCTTCTCGATGTCCAACGCTCACTTTCGCACCCAAGTCCTGGACTTCAAGCGCCAGGGGAGATAATTCTTGGTCGGATCCGCTGACAGTATATCCGCGTTCTATCAATAAACGAGCAATCGCCGATAAACCACTTCCGCCAATTCCGATCAGATGAACGTGTGTCATTAGATAAATATCACCACAACGAACAGAAATGCCACTGCCACAGCAAAATAGACCCAAGGTGGAACTAAATAAACAGGTGGCATTTTTTCGAGCAAATTTAAAGCAGCTACACCCAACGCTGTATTTGGGTCTGGTGGGATAAAATATGGTTGAAATGGATATCCCGCATCAGCCATATAAAACCAAATTGAACCCACG
>JAUWLJ010000049.1 GCA_030613705.1 Chloroflexota bacterium | reverse complement strand
TAGCAGTAAATCTGGGTCTCAATGCATTGCGGGCAAGGAAAAGACGAGCCGGTTACGAAGAAGAGGCTGGCTCTCTCGCCTTTGATACCAATCGAGGTGTTGAGCCAGAATATGAAGTTGAGCGTGCAGAACGCCGGCGAGAAGTCCAGGCAGTTCTGGTCCGAATGAAGCCCCGCTCTGCCAGGCTGCTGGTGCTTCGTCATTCTGGATTGAGCTATAAAGATCTTGCTGCTGCAGTCAAGGTGAAACCGTCTTCGGTCGGAAAATCGCTGGCCCGTGCCGAAGATGAATTTGAACGGATTTATCGCCAGCTGTTAGGAGAATGAAGATGCATTTATCCGCTGGAGAGATCAGGGCATATTTGGATAAAGAAATCGCAAACATTGATGTGAAACGGATCAAGACCCACTTGAATGAGTGTTCCGAATGCCAGGACCGTGCAGAAGAGCTATCCAATCTAGGGAATCAAACTAGTGAACTTTTATCTGCCTTAAAGCCCCAGGGAGCAGAAACGCCTAAATCAGGGAGTCAGGCATTGGCCCTTTTTGAGGTGCGCCACAAAGCGAAGGAGAGTTTAACTATGTACGACAAGTTTTTCAATCGTAGGTATCGCTACGCCTGGGTTGCAGCAGGTGCGATCGCGATCCTGGCGGTCGCCATGCTTTTCCCCCAGGTGAGAGCTATCGGCAGCAGCTTTTTAGGATTATTCAGGGTCGAGCAATTCACGATTCTCCAGTTCGATCCCGAAGAACTTGAAGAACGATTGGGATCATCCTCCAATTTTGAATATTTGCTTGCCGAGGATGTTGTGATCGAGGAATTTGGCGAGATGCAGGCAGCTGCCGATGCTGCAGAAGCCAGCAATCTGGCGGGATTTACGGTACGTCTACCATCCGCAGCGTATGGAGATGAACTGCTAAAAGTGCAGCCTGGTGCGAAGATATCCATGCAAGTTGATCTGCCAAAAATGCAGGCATTGTTAAACGAGATTGGGGGCACTGATCTGCAGTTGCCATCCGCATTGGATGGCGCTGAGGTATCGATGGAACTGCCGGTGGCAGTGGTTGCCGCATTTGGAAATTGTGAAGTATCACCAGAAATGATCCGTGAGGCAGGGGTTGATCCCGATAGACCAAACCTAGATCTGAGTGAGTGCATTATACTAACCCAATTCCCCAGCCCCGAGATCAGCGCCCCTCCTGGGCTCGACATTGCGGGGATAGGGGAGGTATTCTTACAGTTATTAGGCATGACACCAGAGGAAGCTGCCCAATTCAGCCAGAGTGTGGATTGGACGACGACTCTAGTGATCCCCATCCCTCGCTATGGAACTGAGTATCAAGACGTTTTCGTTGATGGTGTGGAAGGGACATTAATCATGCAGTCGCAGCGAAGTGAATTTCCCCACTACCTGCTGGTCTGGATCAAAGAGGGAGTCGTTTACGGGCTTACGGGACCCGGAACCGCTGATTCCGCATTGGAGAGCGCGGACTCCTTAGAGTAAGGTAAAATTTCATCTAAGAAACAGAAAGCGTGAAACGTGGCACGCATCACGTTTCACGCTTTCCTATGTTTGCAATTAATCGATTATTATTATCTTTCTATGAGCGAGTCAGCCGCAATCATCACCCAGGGATTGAAAAAGGAATTTGGCGATAAGGTCGCGGTTGCTGATCTGACCTTAAAAGTGGACAAAGGGGAGGTTTTCGGTTTTCTGGGACCGAATGGGGCAGGAAAAACCACCGCAGTCAAGATGCTCTTGGGGTTAATTTATCCCACATCGGGCAAGGGTGAAGTGCTTGGCTCACCACTTGGTGACCATCGTGCCCGTAATAGAGTGGGATTCATGCCAGAGCATTTCCGTTTCCATGACTGGTTGACTGCTGTAGAATTCCTCAACCTGCATGGCAACCTGTACCACATGCCTGGTGAGCGACTCGATGAACGCATACCAGAACTGCTTGAGCTGGTCGGTCTGCAAGCGCATGCCGAGAAAAAATTGCGTGCCTTCTCCAAAGGTATGCTCCAGCGTATCGGTCTAGCCCAGGCGCTCCTCAATGACCCAGAGCTGGTTTTTCTCGATGAGCCAACATCCGGATTGGATCCAGTGGGTCGACGCTTGGTGCGTGATATCATCCGGGAATTGAGTAATGGCGGGACAACAGTCTTTCTAAACTCACATTTGCTGAGCGAAGTGGAGATCACCTGTGACCGGGTGGCTTTTATCCGGCAGGGCGAGGTTCTAACGACGAGTTCACTCAAGAGTCTGGTGGAGGGAGAGTTGACAGTCGAGGTGCGAGCCAGGAATTTAAACCAGGATATCGTGAGTGGACTTGAGCGCTGGAGCCAAAACGTAAGAGCTGACGGGGATCATCTGTCCCTGACCCTCTCGGGGGAAGCGGTCATCCCAGAGATCAACCAATATCTGGTTGAAAACGGAGTCGATGTTTACGCCATTCGCCCAAAACAGCTCTCCCTCGAAGACCTGTTTATCCAGGTAGTCGGTACGGAGGGCGGCTTATGACGACCTTGGTGATTGCCCGGCTTACCTTCCGGGAAGCAGGACGCCGGAAAATTCTGCTGGCAGCGCTCGTGCTGGGCTTGATTTATCTGGCAATCTATGGGGTGGGTTTTTACTACGTTGACCAGGAGACGACCAGGTCGCAATTTGGTCCAGGTTTATTGGAGCTCAACCAGATCCGCAATTTCCTCTTTATGGCAGGTCTGTACGTGGTCAATTTTCTGACGGCGATGATGGCGGTGCTGACCTCGGTTGATACACTTTCTGGTGAGATCGCCTCCGGGACAATCCAAACGCTAGTTTCCAAACCTGTTCAGCGCTGGGAAATTGTATTCGGAAAATGGCTGGGTTTCGCTGGGATGCTGACGCTGTACCTGCTTCTCATGGCAGGGGGAACGGTTGGGTTGGTATACATAATCTCAGGTTACTTGGCTCCCAATGTTCTGCGTGGTTTGGGGCTGTTGTGGGTGAATGCAGTGCTGTTGCTAGGTGTCTCTTTAGCAGGGGGAGCGATACTATCCACGCTCGCCAACGGTGTGTTGGTTTTCGGCTTATTTGGGATCGCTTTTATCGGCGGCTGGATCGAACAGATCGGATCGTTCATCCAAAATCAAACCGCGGTCAACGTGGGGATCATCTCCAGCCTGATCATCCCCAGTGAGGCGTTATGGAAACGGGCAGCGTTTGAAATGCAGTCACCCCTGGTGGCCGCGCTTGGCTTTTCACCGTTTACCGCGGCTTCCATGCCCAGCCTGCTCATGGTTTTATATGGAATGGTCTATGCGCTGCTGGCATTGCTGCTGGCGATCGGCCTGTTCAACAGAAGAGATCTTTAATTCCAACTACACATGAGTCATAAGCAAAAAGAATCCGCTGCCGGGATTTAGCCGCAGTGGCTGGCGCCTATCTGCTAATTTTATTTACCTGGCTTGGGCTGTACATTTTGACGGGGGATAGATTTACAGTCATTGCGTTGATTAACTTTATTGCCGTTTACTTATTTGTTCCCCTGTTCCTGGTTTTAATCGTCGCCATTACCTGCAAGAGCAGGTGGTTGGGAATTGGATTCATCGTTGGCGGACTGGCATTCCTCTGGTTTTGGGGAGATCTATTCCTGCCTCGATTAAATCAAAATTCCTCTACCGGGCCAACCCTGACCGTGATGACATACAACGTGTTGGCCTGGCATAATCATTATGACCCTATCCTGGAGACAATTCGGGCAGAAAACCCGGATATCCTGCTGCTGCAAGAACTCAACAATGGTTTAGCCAGTGTCCTTCAAAATGACCTCAGCAATGATTATCCATATCAAGTGCTGGAACCTTTGGACAATCCGGAGGGGATCGGTGTGATCAGCAAATTCCCTATTCGCCAAAGCGAAGTTGTCTTGCCTCAACTTTGGGCGGGTGGACCACAGATATTAGAATTGGCATGGAATGGGGAAGAGATCATCCTGGTAAATTTCCACATGTCTCCCACGACTGGCATCTTACCACTGGATGAAGTGGAAGAAAATATACGCTCCCGCGAACGAGAAGCCCACCTGCTGGCGGGTCTGGCGGGTCAGTCGGACTCGGTGATCATGGGAGGGGACGCAAACACATCTTCCTTAAGTGAGGCCTACCAGATCATAACTGCTGAGCTGGGCGATTCCTTTCGAGCAGCTGGATTTGGCCTGGGGCATACCTTCCCGGGAAGCACGATACCGGAGAGCGATCGCCCTCATATTGGCAGATTATTCGTGCCTGCCTGGATGACGCGCATAGATTATGTTTTCCATTCTGATGATTGGACCACAATATCAGCTCGCACCGCGCGCATCGACGGGGTATCTGATCACCGGGGGGTGATCGTTGAAATTGGCCACAGCGAGTAAACCCATTTACTGATTCTCCTGGCTAATTCATCGAATTGAATAACCATATTTTCTCTGACCACCGCTTTGCAGTATGAAGCTGGTGGTACTATTCAGTATTGATCCAGCGTGGACTGATTGCATAAAAATTGTCGATATAGATCCAAATTGGTGGGATTCACGTAGGATTAATATAATATAGATATAATAGATGGTTTACGGGCTAATATGTCTACTGTGATCCAAGAAGTTAATACACGAGAAAGCGCTCTAACAGGCCTGCGAAAGTGGTGGTTGAAGCTTGTCTTCCTGCAGGGTTTACTAATTTGGGTTGGTTACCAGGTAATGTTACCCTGGTGGGCACCACAGTTCGCTTTACGCTGGGCAGGAATGGCTGCCTTGTTCACAGTTATTTTTGGGGGAATACTGTGGAGCAACCTTGAAGCAAACTCTCGCCCCGGGGAAAGAAAACTGCTGCCGAAATTTGGACCGGGAAACCAGCTCACGATCTTGCGCGGTTTTTTTCTTGCCTTATTGTTCGGATTTCTCTTCTCTCCCTGGCCGCAAGGATGGTTAGCATGGATACCTGGTTTGCTCTATACAATCGCAGCGTTAGCTGATTTGTTTGATGGTTATCTGGCAAGAAAATTTAATCAAGAAACTCTGCTGGGGGAAAAACTAGATTTGAGCCTGGATGGGTTGGGAGTGTTTATTGCCAGTATCTTACTGGTCCAGTATGGTCAGGTTCCTGCCTGGTACCTCCTGGTTGGGTTGGCGCGTTACCTCTTTCTAGCTGGGATTTGGCTGCGGCGCAGAATGGGGAAACCAGTCTATGAATTAACGCCAAATTCAACTCGGCGTCCTTTCGCTGGAGCCCAAATGGGATTCATCGCCGTGATACTCTATCCTTTGTTCTCACCACCTGGAACTTTCCTGGCAGCCGCCCTTTTCGCAGTACCCTTCCTGATTGGATTTTCCATCGACTGGCTGGTGGTGAGTGGCATGTCACGCTCAGGATTTTTCCTGGGCGATAGTACCGTGGCACAGCTTGGGAATCGCATCAAACTTAATTTGTTCTGGGGAGAGAAGACCAAAGTAATCTTAACAAGATGGATGCCATTGGCTATACGGATATCACTAGTGATCCTTCTGACTGTTTGGATTGAACAAAACCTGTCTAGATTAATTCGCCAACAGTTTTTCACAGCCGCTAATATGGCTGCCACTTCCGCACCTCCAGCCCCTTGGCTTGGGGCGTTATTGCTATTAACTGTGATTAGCTTGGTCCTGATAGCGTTGGGAGCGGCAGGGCGTTTGGCTGCCATATTCGTCTTATTCGGGGTTGGAATTTATCTCAAGTTTTTTGGATTGAATTTAACTGAGGCATTGTTAGCAACTGGAGCAGCTGCATTATTTTATTTGGGGAGTGGTCCATATTCCCTTTGGATACCTGAGCGAGACATTATCACAAGAAGACTCGGTGAGATGTAAGCATGGTTAATAAAGATTTCATATCATCAGTTCATTTGAATATCATCACTTATGGAAAAAGATCTCATCGAAAATTATTCAGGATCTTGCTTTGGTTGTTAATTCCAATTGTATTATGGTGGACGTTGAAAGATATTTCAATGGCAGAGATCGTGGACAACTTCCGTGGGATAGGTCTGGAAGCGATCATCGCATTGATCGTACTCAACACGATCATTTTTGCCCTGTTAAGCTTACGTTGGTGGTTGATTTTGCGAGCCCAAGGATATCGCCGTTCCTTTTTGGCATTGATCAGCTATCGCTTGGCGGGTTTCGGTGTGACTTATTTCACCCCAGGACCGCAGTTTGGGGGTGAGCCTCTTCAGGTTTACCTGCTCAACCAGCGAGAGGGGATGAAGACCTCCACTGCTGCCGCTAGCGTCACTGTTGATAAGCTGCTTGAGTTATTGGCAAACTTTACTTTCCTGCTGGTTGGAATTACTGTCATTCTCTTCGGTGGTACACTGAATGGCGCAACTCGCATAGAGTTGATCCTGCTGCCAGCTCTTCTTCTGCTTGTGCCATCCGCTTATCTTGTCGCATTAAGGCTGGGTCTTCTTCCAGTTTCCTCGATATTGAGAATTCTGAGAGACCGCTTTCTGAAATCACCCAGTATCGATCGGTTTATCCAGACCCTCAAGGAAACCGAATACCAGGTGTCAGAATTTTGTCAGGAAAATACACTATTATTACTCGTAGCAGCCACCCTTTCCGTAGGGATTTGGGTGCTAATGGTTTTTGAATTCAGTTTAATGATGCGTTTCTTGGGAGTTGGCCTCAACCTGACGCAAGTCCTGATTGCATTGACTGCGGCGCGCGTCGCATTTTTACTGCCATTACCAGCAGGTCTGGGAACATTGGAAGCTGGACAGGTGATGGCAATGGGTTTAATCGGTGTCAATCCAGTTTTCGGTGTCAGTCTGAGCTTACTGATCAGGGCGCGAGATGTGATTCTTGGCAGTATAGGATTATGGCTGGGAGGCGTTTACAGCCGGTGATCAAATTAAGGGTTTCCAGACAGTGAATCAAAGTTTATTCTTGAAAGGAGAGAAAAAATGAAAGCTAATAGTTCCCGACTGAGTGCCGTTCAGATTGGAATCATCATCCTCACATTGGCGACGGCGCTGATCCATTTTTCCCTACTCTTCCCAGACACATTATTCATTCTGAATGGGTTGGGTTATCTGGCTTTATTGGCGGCATATTTTTTGCCGATTGACCTGGCGAGGAATAATCACAATCTGGTCCGCTGGCTGTTCATTATTTTTGCCGTGGTGACGATTCTTGGCTGGATTGCGATAGGTGATAAATCCTGGCCCGGTGGAGCCTTGGGTTACCTGACGAAATTAATTGAGGTGGTATTAATCACTTTGTTGGTAGTAGATGGGCGCCAAAGCGAGTCGTAACAAATCCCCTATTCCTACCTGAAGAAAACGAGAGAAAATTATGGATGAATATTGTGTAGAACGAAGAGTCGCATCCCGCATTCCTACACCTGAGGGTGAATATAATCTTTACCTGTATACCAACAATCAAGATGAGAAGGAGCACCTGGCATTGGTTATGGGTCAAGTGATGGGGAAGAAGGATGTCAAGGTGCGCGTCCATTCAGAGTGTTACACTGGAGATGTTTTAGGTTCATTGCGCTGTGATTGCGGTGAACAGCTTCGTTGTGCAATGCATACCATAGCCTTAGATGGGGAAGGTGTCTTGATTTACTTGCGCCAGGAAGGTCGCGGTATTGGCTTACTGGATAAGCTGCGTGCATATAACCTGCAAGATCAGGGTTTGGATACTGTGGATGCCAATCTGGCCCTTGGGCATCAAGCTGATGAACGTGATTACACCATTGCAGCCTGTATTCTCAAAGACCTGGGTGTGAGATCTGTACATTTGATGACTAACAACCCATTGAAAATAGAAAACCTTCTCCAAGCCGGTGTACCGGTCAGCAAGCGGGTACCTCTCGAGGTTCCAGTCACCACGGATAACGCGGATTATTTATTCACGAAAGCTCAACGGATGCACCACATGCTCAACCTGGATATCAGCCGGGAGGACATCTTGCTTGCAAAGAATAGGGGTGGTAATGGGTCTGCTTGATCAAATCTTGACCGAGATCGATCGTGCTGATAAACCAGGTGATCGACCACTCATCACCCTCAGTTACGCGCAAAGCCTAGATGGCAGCATAGCTGCCCGGCGAGGCGATCGATTGCAGATCAGCGGTCATGAATCGACCCGGCTTACTCACCAATTACGTGCCTACCATGATAGTATCCTAGTTGGGATTGGAACCGTTCTGGCGGACGATCCGCAGCTCACAGTCAGGCTTGTTGAAGGTGAGAATCCACAACCGGTAATCCTAGACAGTAAACTGCGGATCCCCCTTGAGGCGAGTCTGGTCAAGGCGCATACCCCATGGATCGCCACCACTGAACGAGCTGATCCGCGAAGGGCAGAAGAATTGACCTCCAGAGGTGTACAGCTGCTCAATCTTCCAGCAGGTGACGACGAACAGGTCAGGCTTCCAGAGCTGCTGGATTGTTTGAGCCAGATGGGGACTAACCACTTGATGGTCGAAGGTGGAGCAGAAGTGATTTCAAAATTCTTCACTCTGCAGCTGATCGATTTCTTGATTCTGACCATCTCACCATTGATCCTGGGTGGACTTCCGGCGGTTCGCTTGCCGCAGGCCCGGGCATCTGGTTTGGCTGCGGGTGACTTTCCCAGATTAGAGAATATGATCCTGGATAAATTAGGAGATGATTTGATCATATTTGGACGACCGCAGTGGCCGATGAGTGGGAAATATTAAGGCAGATGAGATATGGAGATGACAAGTTTATACTTCCTTGCGCCGGGGAATGTGGACGTCCGGCAGGAGCAATTAGCTCAGCCAGGTCCTAACCAGGTTTTGGTACGCACCTTGCTATCAGCGATCAGCTCTGGGAGCGAAATGCTTCTATATCACGGGCAGTTCCCCGACAATATAGACTTGGATGCGAACATCGAATCCCTTGCGGGTGCTGCCACATACCCCTTGAAGTACGGTTACTCTGCTGTTGGGGAGATCATCGAACGAGGAGATGGAATAAACCCAGATTGGATTGGGAAAAAGGTGTTTTCTTTCCAACCACATGTCAGCCATTTCGTAACAGAAACAAGTTTACTTCAAGTTATCCCTGAGGGATTGACTGTGGAAGATGCCGTCTTCCTGCCCAATCTGGAAACTGCACTCAATTTCGTCATGGATGGCGCGCCTCTCATCGGCGAAAATGTAGTCATCTTTGGACAAGGCATCGTTGGTTTATTGACCACCGCTCTGCTGGCACAATTCCCTCTATCAAGCCTCATCACCATCGATCGCTACCCCTTACGCCGCCAAGTTTCGCTGGATTATGGTGCAGATTTCTGTCTCGAGCCATCTGAGACGAAATCTATTGAACAAACTATTCTGGAGATTCAAAGGGAAAGTTATCGGGGCGCTGATTTGAGCTATGAACTTACCGGCGATCCCAAGGTGTTGAATCATGCTGTTGAGATATGCAGTTTTAATGGACGGATTGTTATCGGATCTTGGTATGGAAAGAAGCAAGCCGTGTTAGATCTTGGAGGCTGGTTTCACCGCAGCAGAATAAAGATCATCAGCAGCCAGGTCAGCAGTATTAATCCTGAATTCAGTGGAAGGTGGGATAAATCTCGCCGTTTTCAAGTAGCCTGGGAGATGCTCAAGCGCGTGAAACCAGCCCAGCTGATCACCCATAGGTTCCCCATCCAGAAGGCGGGAGCAGCATACCGGTTGCTGGATGAAAATCCCGGGGATACCATTCAGGTTGTGTTCACATACTGACCTACTCACTGACAAGCTAAAAAGCTGCTAAATTCATTGAAATGCGATAGGTAGAATTAAAGTAACTTCTCCGCCATCCAAGAAAAACATCCACTTTGGTCAATGGAGGGAGCGACAGCGACCTAAGCATGTCTCGGGAAGACCCCCGGTCCGTCGGCCCAGGGACGGGGCCAGATCTCGATC
>JAUWLJ010000325.1 GCA_030613705.1 Chloroflexota bacterium | reverse complement strand
TGGTCGTCTTCTTAATACAGCCTTCGAGCGTTACCCAACTTACTACCCTCACCCGTTGTGGTCCGCCCCAGGTCCAGAAGATTGGTGGCAAGCGATCAGCCTCTCAACAAAACGGGTGATGGAGGGCAGCGGGATAAAGGCAGACCAGATAATAGGACTTGCTTTTTCAAGCACCATGACTAATATCGTCGTCATGGATGAACAAAGGAAACTGCTGAGACCTTGCATCTTCTGGATGGACGGTCGCGCGGGAGAAGAAGCGCGCTACATCATGCGCAGATTGGGTGGAGAAAAGATTTTTACCCAAATAATCGGTGCTACAGCCTCGGGCAAGGATTTGATTCCCAAGTACTTGTGGCTTAAACGAAATGAACCAGAGATATATGATAAAGGTGATGTTTTCCTGGACGCGAGCGGTTACTTGCTTTACCGTACGACTGGCGAGATGGTGTATGAATGGAGTGTGGCCAGCGGATTAGGACTTTTCAACTTCAAGACAAAAAAAATCGATTCTTTGTTGATGCGTTTCTTTGGTTTAGATGCAGATAAATTCCCAAGACTGGTGAGCTCAATTGATAAAGTGGGGGGATTAACTCAAGTGGCGGCAGCCGAGTTAGGGTTGTTGTCTGGCATTCCAGTTTTTGGCGGAGCAGGCGATCCAATGATCGCAGCGGTTGGCTCAGGCACGGTAAGTGAAGGCGATGCGTATCTCAACCTGGGGACATCAGCATTCATTGGGGTTCTAACCAGAAAGCAGTTGACCGGCAGACGTGGTTTAGCCACCATTCAATCGGCTGACCCTGATATGCTGATGCTGTTTGGCGAGACATCAACAGCTGGCGCCAGTCTAGAGTGGGCGCTGCGAGAATTGTATGGCGCTGAACCCGACTCCGATACTTTGGCAAAGATGGATCGAGATGTAGGAGGCAGAACCTGGTGCAGGGGGGGTGATATTTACACCTTGGATGTTTGGTGAACGTTGTCCGATCCCTGACGAGAGCCTACGCGGTGCTTTTATCAATCTGAGCATTAACCGCACCCGCCAACAAATGGCCCGCGCGATCTATGAAGGGGTTGCTTATAATCTTCGCTGGATACTCGATTCAATTGATGAATTGTACGGGATCAAGTGCGAAACATTACGAGTATTGGGTGGAGGGGCGCAGGGATTACCCTGGCTCAGGATCATTGCGGATGTGACTGGGCGTAGATTGGAAGTCCTGCCAAATCCTCGGGAGAGGCTGGCTGTCGGTGCGGCCTTAGTCGCTGCCATTGGTCTGAAAATCTACCCGTCTTTTGAGGCGCTCAAGTCATTAGTGCCGGTTGAGGTTATCATTGAACCCGATTCGAGTCACCAAGATATCTACGACAGGCAATACGCTGCATATCGGCGCATTTATCCCGCCTTGCGAGATCTGTATCACGACCTGAATCGGTGATTAAAAATAGAGAATAATTGAGAGGCTTAAATGGATGCAGCAATGTTCGCTGATATGATGGCAGGAATTGAAAAAACGTTGAAACCATACCAGGAAGGATTCGCAAAATATGATTATCTCCCTGAGAAGGGAATGGACCGTGAGGAAATCCTGGAGCTGATGGAGCAGTTCAAGGATATGGAAGCCTCGAAATGGAAAGAAGGATTTATCTCTGGGGCAGTCTACCACGGCAACGAGGCGTATATCGATTTTATGAACCGTGTTTATGCGATCAACTCGCAGAGCAATCCTCTTCACCCGGAAATTTGGCCAAGCACATCCAAATTTGAGGCTGAGGTCGTCGCAATGACAGCAAATATGCTGAGCGCTGATCGAACTTCAGACGAAATCGTCGGCACCGTCACCTCTGGCGGAACCGAAAGCATCTTGCTGGCGATGAAAACATATCGCGATTGGGCTCGGGAGACGAAAGATATCACTGAGCCGGAGATCATTGCCCCAACCACTGCTCACGCGGCATTCACCAAGGCTGGAGATTATTTCGGAATTAAGGTCGTGCGTATTCCGGTAGGTGCAGATTTCCGGGCGGATGTCCCGGCGACATGGGAGGCGATAAACGAAAATACTATCGCGCTGGTTGGATCGGCACCACCTTTCCCTCATGGCATCGTCGATCCAATCGAAGAGCTCTCCGAGCTGGCGCGCCAGCACGAGCTCGGTTTCCACACGGATGCCTGTTTGGGTGGCTTCATTTTGCCCTGGGCGGAAAAACTGGGTTATACTGTTCCGCCCTTCGATTTCCGCCTGCCGGGAGTGACCTCAATCTCAGTGGATACTCATAAATATGGTTATGCCGCCAAGGGCACATCGGTAGTCCTCTACCGGGGTGCTGAATTGCGTCACTTTCAATATTTCTCGGTGACCGACTGGCCAGGAGGTTTTTATGTTTCGCCGACCTTTGCCGGCAGCCGTTCTGGGGCGTTGAGCGCGGTGGCCTGGGCAGCCATGGTCTCATTGGGGGAGAAAGGCTATCTTGATACTGCGAAGCGAATCCTAGAGACAACAGCCTGGCTCAAACGGGAGATGCGGGAAATCCCAGATATCGACATGATCGGAGACCCATTATTCATGGTCACCTTCCAATCCAAGTCGCTCAATGTCTACCAGATCATGGAATACATGACTGAGAGGAATTGGGATCTGAGTGGATTGCATTTGCCCCCCAGCGCGCACTTGTGCATTACCCTGCGCCACACTCAAGAAGGGGTTAAGGAGCGCTTCCTGGAGGATTTCACGGAGGCTGTCAAGTATGTCAAAGAGCATCCGGAGGCATCTGAAGGAATGGGGCCGATCTACGGCATGGCAGCTGCGATCGAAACGCGCGGAATGGTGAAATCGGTGTTTAATTGGTTCATGGATTTGTTGTACACAGTTTAGCGGTTAGCGATTAGCGTTTGGCAGTTCGCGATTAGTGAATTCTTTATGGGATAAGGGGAAGCTATGAAGGACTTCCGGAAGTTGCGCGTTTGGGAGAAATCACATAAGCTTACTCTGGACATCTATAGGGTCACTTCCCTATTTC
>JAUWLJ010000186.1 GCA_030613705.1 Chloroflexota bacterium | reverse complement strand
CTGAGACAAATAAATTATGCCAGAAGAAAAAAATCTGCCAAACTCATCAGCGGATGAACCATCACACAGGTTGCAGGTAAACACCGGCGGCGCGGTCTATGTCGGTGGGAGCGTGGACACCGGCGGCGGCACTTTCGTCGGTCGAGACCAGGTGATCATCAATATCGCTTCCACCCTGGTAGGTGAAGCGGAGATCAGGGATATTGAAGATCTGCTGCCCGAACCCGGAGATCCACCTTTCCAGGGTTTGCAGTACTATGATGAAAAGGACGCTGAGCGGTTCTTCGGGCGTGAACAGCTCATTGCTCGCATTATCGCCCGGCTGCACCGAACTAATTTCTTAGCGATCATCGGCGCATCAGGAAGTGGTAAATCGTCCTTGATCAGGGCTGGGGTGATCCCGGCACTGCGCAGCGGGCAGCGCCTGATTGATGGGGGACTTCCGCCTACTGATAGCGGACAGTGGGGGATACAGGTAATCACACCCACTGCTCACCCTATGGATGCATTAGCTGCTTCATTTGTGACCGATTCGGATTCTGTCGCTGCTATAGCAACTTTACGCGATGAGATGATAGATGACCCTCGCACGCTGTCACTAGCGGTACAAAGATATCTTGCAGTAAAACAGCGTAAACACGTAATGCTGTTTATCGACCAATTTGAGGAGCTATTCACACTTTGCCGCAAACGAGAAGAATGCCAGGCATTCCTCGCCAATCTGCTGGAAGCTGTCACTGAGGAGGGTGAGAGCCTGGTGACGGTCATAATCGCTTTACGTGCAGATTATTACGCCCAGGTATCCGAGCACGAAAATCTTCGCCAAATAGTCTCACAATACCAGGAATTTATCGGCGCCATGAGCCATGATGAATTGGTGCGGGCCATCGATCGTCCATTAGCCCTGGGAAACTGGAAGATCCAAGAAGGATTAATCGAAGTCATCTTGGACGACATAGGTTACGAACCTGGCGCTTTACCTTTGCTCTCTCACGCCCTGCATGAGACCTGGCTGCGGAGGAGAGGCCACACACTAACTCTGTCAGGCTATACCGAGTCTGGAGGTGTACGCGGCGCTATCGCCCAAACGGCGGAATCTGTTTTCCAGCGGCTGCCTGCTGAGCAGCAGCCCATTGCACGGATGATTTTTACCCGGATGGCAGAGGTGGGTGAGGATGCTCATGATACTCGCCGGCGAGCAGCTTACACAGAGCTGATCACTCGCTCAACGGACGAATTGATCATCGACACTGTGATTGAGATCCTGGCTGAGGCCCGATTGGTTATCACCAGTACGATCCAATCCAGCGGGACCAAAGTTGTCGAGGTCGCCCATGAAGCTCTGATCCAGGAGTGGCCAACCCTTCAAGAGTGGCTTGATACAGATAGGGAAGGATTGATCCTGCACCAACACTTGACGGATGATACCAATGATTGGATCAAGTTGGAGAGGGACAGTGGCGTACTTTATCGAGGGGCGCGACTTGAACGAGCATTAGCCTGGTCAGAGGTAAACCCCGAATTGATCAGCTTGTTGGAACAGGAGTTCCTCGAATCCTCCAGCCAAGTCGCTCTGCAGGAGGCTGACCAGGCACGACGACTTGCCCGATCCAAGCGGACACAACAAATTTTTATCGGCATCACTGTCGTTTTAGTCGTCGCAATCGCATACTTAGCCTATAATTTCTTCTTCAACCAAGAACTCCTGGCCATGGATGGGTTCTTCAATATTGCGATTGCCGAGTTGGGAGAAATAAATCAGGGGAGCAGCGGCTCTCAATCTGCCTCCAATTCTACCCCCAGTCTGAATGACACGGTATTCTCAACGCTTGACACTGAGCTGAGGGACAACCCCAACATTCTGGTTTGGCAAGATAACGCGGATCTGCGTGAGGCGAATGTAACCATCGGCAAAGTATCCGGCAGCTCGCCAGAGGAGAGGACCCAATCTGCAGCAGAGATCGCTGAAAGGTTAAATGCCGATATGCTTATCTTCAGCACAACGACAGGAGACCAGGATTCGGGTCAATTAAACCTCGAGTTTTACCTTGCTCCTCAGCAAGATTACAATTACGAAGACCTGCAGGGGAATTTCCAATTAGGGTGCTCCCACGTGGCAGAGAACCAATCATTTGAAATCGCTTTCGCTGATTGTGCAAATGTCATGGCACAGATCGCTTTAGGGTTGACCGAGGTGCAGCTCGGCCATTCATTGGAAGCGCTGGAAGCGTTTTTAAGCGCGGATCAACTGCTGCCAGGATCGGCAAATGTTCAATTTTTGATCGGGCGTGAATACCTCTTCTTAGTTGAACGGGAAAAAGTGCTGGAATTCGCCATGGAAGAGTTCGAAGAGCAGGCAGAAGAGAAGTTTATCCAGTCGACTGAAATTGATCCGGATTTCGCTCGAGGTTATATTGGTCTGGGAAGTGTGTACTTCAAGCGCGCCCAACGCCAATTGTCAGATGAAGCTGCCACCGCTGGTACTCCGGATTTCACTCAATCCATGCAATACATCGATCAATCTATTGCTGCGTATAGCCAGGCTCTCTTGTTGGGTTCCGATGCCTCAGAGTATGGGATTCCTATCGAGAGCGTGGCTAATTTGAGTTTAGGGAACAGCTTTCGCTTGAAAGGTGAAATAATTCAGAGACAAGGCGAATCTGACCTGGCGATGGAACTGTTTGACCAATCGATCGAGGTGCTTGTGAATACCATACAACCCTTTGAGCAGACCAGGCAAGCGCGCTACCTTACTCAAGCTTATGAATATCTGGGCAATGTATACCAGTGGAAAGCTCACACTCACTATGTCAATCAGGATTATGAAAGCAGCCTGGAAGCCTACAATCAATCTCTGGAATATTACGACAAGTGTATATCTCAGGGCATATCAACTCAGGATCTAATCATCAAACAAGATATTGTAGAGGGCAGATGCACTCCGAGCCGAGAAGATGTCAAGCAGATGTTGGATAATTTAGGAGGAGCACAAGGATGAGAGTGAAATCTAAGCTAATTATACTGGGATCGATGATCATTCTAATCTTATTGATTGGGTGCAACATTCCTGGAGCAAGTACCCCCGAGGCCGTAGATCGCGATCAGCTTGAACCAACCCCGACCAACACAAAAGAACCCGTGCAAACGGAAGCGGATCCGACAGCCACGACGTCTTTGAACCCAACTGATACCCCGGAGGCGATCCCATCGGTACCTGCAGAACCCACAGCGACCACGGGACCTCAGTGTACAGTCCTGCAACCCTTAAATCTGCGCTCTGGACCTGGCACCGCATACAATCCTCCTATTCGCGCCTTGGAGGTGGAGACCATCTTGATCCCTCAAGGATACAATCCAGTCGGCATCCCTGGGGGACCCTGGGTGCAGGTATTAGATGAATCACAAAGTGAGATCGGCTGGGTGAGCGCCGGGACCCAATTCGTATCCTGCAATACAGATTTAACTTCCCTGGCATCTGTGCAGATAGCCCCACCCCCTCCACCCCCTCCGCCAAATACTGATAGCTCAGCACCTGACGGAAGCTTCCCCGAAAACCTCATCTTTGAGGAGGATTTCAATCCACAGTACTTCTTCAGGTTGCGGGCATATGACGATAATAACGAAGAAAAAGTTGATGGTGTTGGTATTAACCAGGTGATCTTCGAGGTGACTGATGAGGATGGAAATTTAGTTTATGATAGAACCGAAAATCATGCTGGATTCTGTATCTTCGCTGGCGGTGAGCCTACCTGCAATCCCTGGGTGTTTGAGGATAATGTCTATAAATGGCAACCTGGGGGAGAGCCTGTAAAGGATGGCAACTACCAACTCGCAGTGCGTGTGATTATGGAAAGCGGGCAAGAAGGTAATTGGCGTTACCAGATCAATCTGAAACTCCAATGAGAGGAAAATCAGCAGACTATCGTCGATCTCATTCCAGGCGATTATTACCGAAAACAATTCAATATTTGAAAATGTTCCAATGATTTGAAAGGAGCCAGAAATGATAAAGCTTCCTAAAAAGATCGTGATCTATCCACAGAAGCGGAGCAGACCGGATTACCTGCTGTGCTGGATTCCACCAGATTTTTATAAGGATGTCTCCATCGATCAGGAGGTGGAGAAAGAAATGGAAAGTGATTATCCAAACGGCATTGAAATTGAGTTGAGTGAAGATGGTTTGCAAGAGTTTGGCATTCAACTCAATGCTACACCTGAGAAACTTCGCCAGGCATACCTTGAATTGAACAGTGAAGATGCCCTTCCTGAATCCGGAATGGTCGAGTCTGCGATGTTGGAGAAAATTTTAGAAGAAAGAGAGGCGGGTCGCTCTATTGAAGAAATCACGAAACCGCCTCAACCTGATGCGCTCAGTTTTGATATCACAGAGAGTGACCCCCTCCATTTACTGAAGGAAGGTCCGGAGATGATAGGTGATGAAGAGCCGCAAGAATTGTTCCAACGACTGTCTGTGCGCCAAGTTCGGTCGCCGGACGATCAGGTCGGAGGTGAATAATGCCGATAGACACGAACGGGAAATTATGGGTTTTTTGCGTAAACGTCGGGCAGGGGGATACCACGATAATTATCACGCCTGATGGTAATGTAGTTATTATTGATGCGATGAAGTCTAAGAAGATCATCAATCTTCTGACTGACCTTGGTTTCACTGACCAGGAGGAAATCAGCCAGATTGTTGTCTCCCACCCTCATAATGATCACTACAGTGGGGTGGAACGATTGATCAATAACTACCAGGATACCAAAGCGCTGACTTTGACTTCTTTATGGCGCTACGATGAGGATAAGCCTGGTTATAACAACATTATCAATACCTCTGTCCAAAAAGATATTACGATCAATTTTCTATCAGGCTACACCCAGATTTTCCCTGATGAAAGTCCGGTAATTGATCCCGATACGGTACGATTGGAATTGTTAGGACCCTCCAACCAATTTATTGAGACCCTTCATGACGCCAAGGAATTAACCACTAACCACCGATCGATCATAGCCCGTTTGCAATGGGGGAATTTCCTCATGGTGATCGCCGGTGATGCTCAGATGGAAACCTGGACTCATTTCGACAGCGAACAGATGTTAGCAGACCCTTGTTCTGTATTGCGAGCAGCTCATCATGGCAGCGCGAATGGTACCCAGTACGAGAGGATAAATCGCCTCTCTACAGAGGTGTTGATTGTTTCCTCTGATCCGAACGGTAAGGACAAACTCCCTGATTTAATTGGTCGCGCAACT
>JAUWLJ010000107.1 GCA_030613705.1 Chloroflexota bacterium | reverse complement strand
CCCGGCCACGGCCGAGAGGCTTTTTCTTTTGTGCAGCTTATGGGCGTTCAGCCCTCAATCATCTCTACATTGGCGCGAGGTACAGTTGCTCTCTCGCCCCCTTCAAACTCGACTTCCAAAACGCGAGCACTGGATTCGGACTCCAGCTTTGTAAGCGGGGACGGCAGGTCAGTAACATGACCCAAATAGCCAAAATACTGGTGCCGGATGACCCGCCCCGGTGATCCGATAGTGCGCCATCGGGACAGTCGCGAGGGCCTTCAATCCGGCGATAGAATAAGCCAGGATGCCCCACCGATCTTTCAAATCCCGATCAGCCAGCTTGACTTTTTCTGCATCAAAGCCCATGCCCACGCGCAGCATAAAGCGCCTTTCGCCAGACTGTCCCATATCAATACGGCGAATCACGCTTTTTGGTTCGACCATGATCTGGGCTGCTTGAGTGAGATTTTTGGGAATGCCCAATTCCAACGACATCAAGTTTGCTGTTCCGCCTGGGAGGATCGCCATGGGGATTTCTCCACCCTGGACAGCCTCTGAAACCTCCATAACGGTGCCATCGCCGCCATAGACAGCAATCACATCAGCGCCGTCGGCAATTGCTTGCCCGGCGAAACGAGTCGCATCTCCACTTTTTCGAGTGATAGAAACTTCCCATTGGATGTCAAGGGGATAAAAAACATCATTGATTTGGTTAAGAATCGGCTGTGGTTGTCCGGAGGCGGGATTGATCACCACGTGAATTTTTTTGGTCATAATTACCTCAAGGACAATAATTGGAGCATTACAGATTTTCCAACCAGACCAGGTTGTTTTCTGCCATTAGCTGGATCTCTAGTATTCATCTTAAAAAGTTTATCATAGGCCACAATGTGCGGAGATATTGGCGAGCAAAAATCCTAGAAGAGAATAAGCAGATTACTTGATGGAAGGGGAGTAACGATTACGATTATACCAAGGTATTATAATCACTCGACCACAAATTAAATAATGTTTGTTATCGTTTATAATGTTCACAATTACTATCGAAATTCTATAAAAAGGAGATGTATTATGGCAGGCATTGAAGGTGATGTTTGGAAACAAGAGTACGACCGATCGAAGGATCCCAAGCGGGAACCAGGACCTATAGAGCTGAATCGCTATGTAATAAACAGCCACGCCCACACCGGCATAGCCAGCTTTATGAACTTTCCCGTGTGCATCACACCAGATGATTTGAAAGCCGGTGAAGTGGATGTAGCCGTGATCGGGGCCCCGCTCGACATGTCTTTCGGGCAGCGCGGAACAGCTTATGGACCGCGGGCCCTGCGCACAGCGGATCGCTACATCCCAGGTGGTCCCCTGGCGCCCGCGGTAGTGACCCACACCCACGTGATGATCAAACCCTTCGAGGTACTCAAGTGCGTCGATTATGGCGACGCCAATGTAGACCCCTTTGACATCGAGGCTTCGCATGACGAGATCCACAAAAGAGTGCGGGAAATTGTTGATACCGGCGCTTTCCCGATCGTCTTGGGTGGCGACCACTCATTGATGCGCCCAGATGGCATGGCAATGGCTGATGTGTACGGCAAAGGCAACGTGGGCATCATCCATTTCGATGCCCATTACGATGCCAGCGACAACCACTTCGGGCACAATATCACCCACGGTACGCCGGTGCGGCGCTTGATCGACGACGGCTTCATTGATGGCAGGAACTTCATCCAGGTGGGCCTGCGCGGCTGGAGTCCCTGGGAGGAGGATGTCGAGTGGATGCGTGAAAAAGGTATCCACTCCCATTACATGGCCGAGGTGGAGCAGGATGGTTTTGAGAAGGTGATGGAGCGCGCCATCAAGGAGGCCACCGACGGCGCAGAGTATCTGTATATCTCCTTCGACATCGATTCCCTGGATCCGGCCTATGCACCAGGCACCGGTACGCCCGAACCTGGCGGGCTAACCACGCGTGAAGCTTTCCCAATTGTGCGTCGCCTGTGCGCCGAAACCAACGTGGTTGGTCTGGAGCTGGTCGAGGTTGCCCCTGGCTGGGACCCCGGCTACACAACTGCGCTCAACGGACTGCGGGTGATCCAGGAAGCCATCACGGGGATGGCGATGCGCAAGGAAGGCATTACTGAAGCGCACTACCTGGACAAGCGTACCTCGGGCCAGGATCCTGTGTCTGGAAAGCAGACAGATTGAATCTTTAGATAGTTCCTGCCGCAATATAATCAGCCAATGCTGTTTTGGAGATATGTACGCGCTAAGTACGAGTAACAAAAATCTCCCTGATACAAGTAATAAATGAGCAGATGGCTGAACCCTTGTGCAGATGACGGCTGATTTGCCCAACATGTCCCCCCATGTCAGGTTTACTTTTTAATCATTCTTGGGCAGAATGATACATCTAGGGAAATCAAAAAATCTCTTGTGGGCAACATTCGTAAGAAACCTGTATTCAAGTGGGTATTGTTGTAGAATATAGACTTAGAGGTCACGAGGATGACGGAAGAATTTGATGCCTTACTGAGATTCGATCCAGTGCGGGCGATCACCTTTGCAGTGGGGGTGCTATTGCTGGGGATCGTGCTAGAGCTGGTACTGCGCTACCTTGAACGCCGGGCAACAGCCAATAACCGGCAGCGGACGGGCGTAATTCTCAACGCGCTGCACTGGCAGCCGCTCTTCTGGTGTGCATGGTACGTGGTCTTCCTGATATTGACCAGCTTCAGCGATATCTCGGTTGAAAGACAAAGAGGGCTGGAAATCCTGTGGGCTTTACTGCTCATATCCATCACCACCATCGGGGTACGGATTATGACCGGTTGGGTCAGGTTGATCAGCGCGCAAAAGCCATCCGCCTCGGTATCGGTGTTGACCTACCTGGTGAATGGCGTGGCGATCGTAATCGTGGTCATGGTTGTCCTGTTTGCGCTCAACATCCCAACACCACTGCTGTTAATCACCTTCCTGGGGAGCACACTCGGTCTCAGCCTGGCTTTACGTGAGCCAATTTCTAACCTGTTTGCTGGCGTGGTTCTGACAGTTTCGCAGCGGCTAAATCCGGGTGATTTTGTGCACCTTCCTTCCGGAGAAGAAGGGCGGGTGATGGACATCGAATGGGATGTGACCTCGATCCGGCAGACGAATGAGAGTCAGATCATCGTACCCAATTCATTCCTGACCAAGGCTGAGATCATCAATTTCGATCGACCAACCTCCGAGTACGAGCTGAAAATCCAAGTTGGTGTGAGCTACGACAGTGATTTAGTGAAGGTGGAGCAGGTAACCACCCAAGTGGCGGATCAGGTACTGCGGGAAGTGGGGGATGGAACGCTGGCCAATCCATCGTATATACGCTACAAATCCTTCGACGAATCGGATATCAAACTGGCTGTTTATCTGCGCTGCCAGAACTTCGCTGACCGCAATAAGGTCAGGCATGAATTTATCAAACAGATCCACCATCGCTACCAGCTTGAAGGTATTGTGATGCCGTTCCCTGCGCTGGAACTGCATTCACCGGCTGATGGCAATCTTAAAACCACCAGCTTCCCTTCACCATTAGAAACCACACATCAAGAAGAGCCAAATGGGGAGAATGACAAATGAACCGATCGATAACTTTCTTTTTTCTAATGCTATGCATGGCGGCGCTGTTGGTTGGCTGCGCGGAATTATCCAGTGTATCTGCTCTTTTAAATGATGGGGAGTCAGAGTCAGAATTTGAACCAGAGGTACAGAATCAGGGACAGGTTGAGGTGGTAGTGGTCCAACCAACCCCTACAACGACGTCTAGAAGTGAAGAAACCATCCCGCCAATATTGTTTACCTCCAGTCGCGGCGCGACCGGGACGCTGGATATCTACCAGGTTAACGCGGATGGTTCAGGTCTTCTCCGGTTAACAAATGATCCCGCTAATGAGAGCGATCCCAGCTGGTCGCCGGACCGGCAGGAGATCGCTTTTGCCTCCGACCGCAGCGGTGTCAACCAAATTTATCTACTCTCGATCGAGGATATGAAGGTAACTCAACTTACCAATCATCCCCTGGGCGCCGTTTCACCTACCTGGTCCCCCGATGGATCTCAGATCGCCTTTGCAGAGCAGGACCCAGAAAGCAGCGCAATCTTGTTGATCGATAGCCAGGCAGGCAGCTCGGTAACCCGCATCCCGGTTGAGGTTTCCGGGGTGAGTAATCCAGCCTGGGCGCCACAGGGGAACACCCTCGCATTCTCTGCCCGTGCTGGAGAGCAGGCTGGGGAAAGGGATGTTTTTTCGTTCAACCTGGATTCGCAAGCCCTGGTCAATTTAACCAATCAGGCTGGAACAGACGATAATCCTGCCTGGGCACCGAACGGTGATAGACTTTTATTTCAAACTGACCGGGATGGGGATGAAAACATTTATGTCATGCAGGCTGATGGGAGCCTGCAGACTCCACTCACGGATGATCCGGCCTCAGATGTCGAACCAGACTGGTCGAGTGACGAGAGATCGGTGGTCTTCAGCTCCGACCGCAATGGTAGTTATGATCTGCATGTGATGAGCGACAGCGGCTCAGACCAAAGAGCAATTGCCCACTTCCTGGTAGATGATCGCCAACCCCGCTGGTACCCGCCTCCCCCTACCATTGCTGAAGAATTGGCAGTCGCGGCAGGCATCTCGCCTCCACCTCACGATTTACTGATTATATCCACCTCCGGAGCAAAGGAAACAGCCATCCTGGAGATCGACGAAAGCGATAAATCCATGCCCGATTGGTCACCAGACGGGTCCCGGATTGTTTTTGCCTCGAATAACTCCGGCAACTATGATATTTACTTAATAGAAGCTGATGGCAGCGGTATACCAGTTCAGCTCACCACCCATTCAGGACCAGACATGCATCCCGCCTGGTCACCGGATGGGAGGAAAATTGCTTTTGAATCAAAACGTGATGAAGGTGACTGGGATATCTGGGTAGTGAACGTGGATGGGAGCGAATTACTCAACCTGACGCCGGATTCACCAGAGAATGATGGTAATCCCTCCTGGTCACCGGATGGAAAGGGGATCGTGTTTTCTTCGGATCGGGACGGGGATTTCGACATTTACGTGATGAGCGCGGATGGTTCCGGCGACACGCTGCAGTTAACCAACTTGAGAGGTGATGATTACCATCCCTCCTGGTCACCAGAACGAGGGGAAATTGTCTTTCGCCACACAACTGAATCTTCAGGCCAGAGCCAGATATTTATCATGAACAGCAATGGCCAATCAACCAGGCAGCTTTTCACCAGCGAGGCCAATGATGATACACCTTATTGGTCACCCGACGGTCACTCGATCGCTTTTGCATCAGACCGGGCTAATCCTGGTATTCGAAACCAACCCGGAAAGTTTGATATTTACCTTTATGATCTCGAGATTGGCGAATTCACCCAGATAACCCAGGGCGACAGGGATGTACGCTACCCGGCCTGGAAACCGTCTAGAACAAGAAATGCACCCTGAATGAACTGACTCCCTGAAACGAGAGAATATAAAGAAAGTCCCTCTGGCTTGAAAATTTGATGATGTGGAAGGCTTTTGTTCTTAAGGCTATTGACAGAAAACCAGATGTTAATTCTGGCTTGATGTTGCCATCCTCACCAGCGTTAGCCAATCTGCAATCTATGAAACATCGAGAATCGGAAGGTCAATTTGCCCAGCAGCTTTAATCAATTTCTGATCTAATGTGGCAATTGGAATCCCCTGGCGCATGGCCAGCTCAAGATAAGCTGTGTCATAGCTAGAAAGGTTGTGCGTTCGCCCGAGTGCCAGTAAATCTTTCATTAATCTCTCTGGCCACGAACGATCAATCATAATGGGAAGCTGCCCTAATAAGGTAACAAAGCGGACGCTGTCCGCTTCATGCAATCTGCCATTGCGCTCAGCTACCAATAAAACATTGATGACTTCTAATGGCCAAATAGGGGGAACAACCGCACTGGCCTCTACCAAGCTGTCTAATACAGCCTCCGCATATGGAGCCACTTCATCCTGGAAACACCACGTCATAACAACTGAGTTGTCAACTACGAAGCGAGTGCTCATTTAGCGACGACCTTCTTCAATCATTTCGCGGATCGTCAGGCCACCCAGGTGATTGCCTTCTCGAAATTCTCGCAACGACTGGATCACTGCCCGGACATCGACGTTTTTCTCGCTGTCATAAGGTTCCAGAACAGCTACAGGGACGCCATGTTTTGTAATTGTTATGCGCTGCCCTTCGGCGACACGCTCTAGCAATTTGGGTAAATGGGTCTTAGCCTCATAGGCGCCGACGCTTTCCATATGCCACTCCTTACACAATGGTATGATTCATAAATATATCATTCAAAAATTAGACTGGTGTAAGACTAGTCTACCATGAAGAGGAGGAAACGTCAAGGCGGGAAGGATCGGACCCTGACCAACCTGCAGCCGATGCCCGGGCACCTCACCCCAACACGGAGGCTGAGGCGTTTTTTCATAAAATTATCTTCTTATGCAGATAAAATTATGAAATCCTAACTTCGAAGGAAACTCCCATGACCATCATAGCGATACTCGCTGCACTCATCTTCCTTTACAGCCTGCTCTCCCATCGTTTGGAGCGCACAATCATCACCGGCCCGATGATCTTCACCATAGCGGGCATCCTGCTGTACTTTGCAATGCCAGATCAGTTTGGGGCGATCTTTGATGTTAAACCAATATTACTGCTGATGGAGATCGCTCTGGCGGTGGTACTTTTCACTGACGGCACGCGCATCAAGATCTCCGAATTGATCGGCAGCGCAACACTCCCCGGTCGCCTGCTGGTGATCGGTATGCCGCTGATCATCCTGGCTGGTACCACCCTGGCTGCGCTGATGTTTACCGAGCTCTCGATTTGGGAAGCCGCCATCCTGGGCGCAATC
>JAUWLJ010000185.1 GCA_030613705.1 Chloroflexota bacterium | reverse complement strand
TGAATTCGTTTGTGAACAGATTTCGATGCTCCCGGCTGAATAATTCCTTTCCACAGCTGGTATTTATTGGTGCGCAGCTTCTCCCCGTTTCCGGGTTCTTCGAAGATCAGGGATAGCTGATGTCCGCTTGAGTTTCCTTGGGGACGCCTTCCCCCTTTTTGGGTGATCTGATTTCTGCCATCATAATCCCTGTTCATATTGTCAGGGACCATCCCCTGGGGTTGAAGGACATCCCATATGTTATGCCAATAGCAAAAACAAAGAGCGGCGCGACCAGATCGATGATCGTGTATCCAATATCCGGGGCATGATTTAGCCGGGCGGGGATGGGTTTGATGTTGTTGAAGTAATCCGCCAGCACCATTAGGAGAATGGCGAAACCTCGAAATTGATCGATCGCTTCTATACGATTTGGAGACTGTGATTCCTCAACGGTCCTGCTGTTATTTGGTGACATGCCTCTCTAAACCCAGATGCTGGGACTTCCCAGCGCGGAAAAAAACCTTGATATGTGGAGTGTGTGGTTCCAGCGAACGATGACCTTGGTTGCTAACTTCATGATGCGCTTGGACAGGCCGATTATAAACCAGGGGATCAAAGTTGGGTCCTCATTAGGTAGCTGCTCAGATAATTGATGTAAAATCATTTAAGTCCTTTATGCAGAACTCACTCCAGGGTTGTCGGTTCACTCAGGTGCTGGCATGGTGGAGGCATGTTTTGTTGTATCTGACTGAGATCTAATTAAGTCTATAACAGACGCGATTGCGGGCGCACCCCCTGCGCCCGCAATCGCAGCTGTGCCTGTGAGTTATCCCCGTCAGGCGAATTAATGAATTTGTGAAGCTGGTTCTATTGAATCAATCAACTGCTGCCTGATCTGTGTAAAGATGGTCACCAGTGGGAGATGGTTGGGGCAGGCTTGTTCGCACATGCCACATCCCGCGCACGAGATCATCCACTGCTTAACCTCCTCTCGTGCATACATTCCCAGTTCATCTCTTGCGGGGTAATCAGCTGCGCACAAAGGACAATTATCAAAGCACTCTCGACATTCACCGCATCTTTCAAAAAGATGGAGAAGCGCATCTAAATCCCGCGGCAAGATACTCTCAAGATTATCTGCCAGTCGTTGGCGAGTGTGTGTGCTTCTTTGGAGCAGCTTGGCAATAATATAATCGCGCTGGTCAATTAATGATTGGTCTTCTTCGCTGGTGATCTCTTCTCGACCGAGCGTTTTTGCTGTTTCATAATCACGGGCATCGACCAAGATTTTCTGGCGAACTGGTAGACCGATCACACCAATGTTGACATCGCCCCCTTGCCCAATTGGAGTGCGGCAGGTCTGGCAGGCAGATCGGAAGCGGTAAGCGGCGATGCCTCCTTGCCTGGCAAAATGCAGGGATTCCCAGGCTAAACGCTCAGAGGACCCTTTCCTTTCTGCCCGCCACTGGTAATCTTCCCTGGGATAAGTCCCCAGACAATCGACGCAAATCGTCAGCACTCTGTCCATAGGGAGCGCTTCCCGTTTTGTTAATTCAACTAGGGCACGCATTTCGCAAGGTCTTAACAGCACCCCGACTCGCCTGTTTGGAATATCCCCGAGAACCTGTGGCAGATATTTTGCAGTATTCTTGGTCATCAAAGGCTTGAAAGGATTAACTTTGTACAGCTGCTCAGGGTCGTTGATCAAGTGTGGTTTTGTCCTGCCGTTCATTGACACCATCAAGGTATCGAGCTCGAATCGTTCCCAGGCAGCTTTAATCAGCGTTTGAATCACACCCAGCGGGTCGCCGTGAGTTTCAACTAGCCAATTTGTATTCATAGCAACCTCTCTTTTAGATATGCTTGTATCCTTAAACACATTTATTCCCGATCTCCCCCGAGCTGGTTGACCATAACTTCAGCAATATCCATGACTTGTATTTGGTCTCCGAGACCTTTTGAGCGGATCGCATCATCAAACATCAAGAGGCAATAGGGGCATGCGGTTGCCACAACATCGGCTCCCGTTTCGATTGCGTCATTCAAACGACGATGGTTGATGCGCGTGTTGGGATCAGTCTCCATCCACATTTGACCGCCACCCCCACCACAGCAGAAGCTGTTCTCACCTTTTTTGCTCATCTCGATCGGTTCGACTTTGGCATTATTGAGCAATTGGCGTGGCTCCTTATATACCTGATTATAGCGGCCCAAATAGCAGGAGTCGTGGAACGTCAAGCGCCCATTGAGATCATTTCCATTTGGAGAAAAAGCAGAATCCTGTATGGGACTCTCTGCCAGGAATTCAGTTAAATGCTGTACTTTATAATGGCTGCCAAATTGAGGGTATTCGTTCTTCAGGGTATTGAAGCAATGTGGGCAGGCGGTTACGATCCGATTAAACTTGACGCTGGCGAATAGTTCGAGATTCTGTTCGACCATCATCTGGAACAAATATTCGTGACCCAGGCGGCGAGATGTCTCACCACAGCACATCTCATCTAAACCGAGCACCCCAAATTCGACCTGCGCTTCTTTCAGCAAACGAACCATGGCTCGAGCGACTTTCTTATTGCGTTCATCATAGGCGTAAGCACATCCGAGGAATAGCAGCACATCGGTTTCATCCCCTGGCATGAGCTCGCGAACCTCCAGACCTTCAGCCCACGATATCCGCTCTTCAGGAGGCATACCCCAGGGATTTCCCTGGCGCTCCATGTTGCGCAGCACATCACCAACGGATTTGGGCATCTTGCCGGTGGTTAATACCTGGTAGCGGCGTAGATCGACAATTTCATCAATCGGATTCACAAAGGCCGGGCAGCGATCAAGACAAGCACCACAGGTCGTACAATACCAAGGCGTTTCTTCTGGGATGACGCTGCCTAGCAATTCGTCATCTTGCTGCCCGTTTCCATTCGGATTGACTAGCGTGGTGAGCATTGCCTGTCGCATGGACTGGATAAATGTGCGTGGTGAAAAAGGCATGCCGCTGAAAGCAACCGGGCAGACCTCCTCGCAGCGCCCACAGTGTACACAGGCGTCAAATGAGAGCAATTGATTGGGGGTGAATTCGGAAATCTTTCCCACGCCCAGGATCTCAGCTTCCTCAATATCATCAATTTTTTCCAGCGTGTTGGAATCTCGACCAGGCTTGAAGAAAATATTAAGCGGTGTATAGATAAGGTGGCGTAATTTCGTAAAGGGAATGCTGGCGACTGCTGCCAGACCAAGCAGAACGTGGGTGAAAACCAGGTAGCGGTGCAGGTTGGCAGCTGAATCTGGGGTCATACCAGCTGCTCGCATCAGATTAGCTACCAGGTTGCCGACCGGGGACCACGCAGCCCAAGCCGGGGAGATTGAAACGAATCTGGTGCCTTCTACAGTAAATCCAACCAGTGGGATTAGGGCCAACATGGTCAATGCATAGTAGTCATCCCAACTTGACTCGAGGGTTTTTGGACGAAGAACAAGGCGACGGAATAAAGCCATGCCCACCCCGATCAATATGGCGAGACCCGCGAAATCCATCACCAATTCGAAGATTAAATAGCCAGTTCCCCGCGGGAAAGGCAGTTCCAGCAAGGGAATGAACAACTGCATTTGGGTCAAGTTGACGATTGTGCCGAGTACCTGGATGGCGACCCCCCCGAAGATTAAGACATGCATCAGCCCTGGATAAGCTTTATCCCATATTCGCACCTGGAGGACTGTATTGACGAATAGATCCCACAGGCGTGGAAAAAGCTGCTTGAGGGATGAACTTAATTGAGATAAACGATTGGAAGAGCCGGATAGCGAATTCGTGGTCATTCAGCACCTCCAACAAAAATATCTCCATCGATCACTTCGACTTTGATCGGATCGAGGGGTGTCGGTGGTGGTCCCGAGATCACTTCACCATTATAGGGGTTGAAAAAGCCATCGTGACAGGGACAAGCGATCTCGTATCGCTCTAGATCCCATTTAACGATGCAGGCAAAGTGGGTGCAAACAGCAGAGTAAGCGCGTAAACCTTCGGCAGTGTTAATCACTATGGCAGGATATCGCCCAAAGCGTACCGTCTTACTTTCTCCAGGAGGCAGCTCGCTTTCAGGTCCAATTAGAACCGGATCAGAAGGGGTTTCTTCCAGGTTTGAGGGATAAAAATAGGCGATAACTGGGCCAAGTATGACCGCCAACCCTGTTACAGTCAAGAAACCTTTGGAGAGCTTGATAAATTCTCGCCGAGTAAATATTGACATGGTTAACTCACCTCCCCCCAGATAGTCATGGCGATCAGGATGACCATAAACATGGCTACAGCGATCGCCCGCCAGCGGTAAGCCTTAGTAGAAGTATCAGGTTTGCGATCGATAAAAGGCCACAAGGTGATCACCAAGATAGCGAAGATCGGCAGAACTGCGCCTGCCGTCTTGGAAATGTATTTGAGCAGCTGGTATAACCCCAGGAAATACCATTCAGGTTTTACGTGGGCCGGGGTGTTCATCGGATCGGCAGGGTCCCCTAATCCAACCGGGGTAAAGAGACCGATCAAACCAACCACAAGCGCCAGAACAGAAAACCCGATCACAACCTTGGCTTCATTGCTCACATGGTCCGGGTAAAATGGGACGCTGTTATCGTTTGACTGTGTATCAATATCTGCCATGTTCAATCCCTCGTATCAAAGTTGGCAAGCTGAACTGTTCAAAGAAGCGCTACAATGGTTTGGCAACGCCCTGGCGGCGTATCATCAGGAAATGGGCGCCCATGATGGCGAGTGTGACCAGGGGCAGGATGAGAATATGCAACGCGTAAAACCTGGTAAGCGTTTCAGCAGCAACATCCCACCCAACACGGGCAAAAACCAGAATCAGGTTACCGACAACGGGGATTGCAGCTCCGATTTCGGTGGCTACGGTGGTTGCCCAGAATGCACGCTGATCCCAGGGGAGTAAGTATCCAGTGAGCCCGAATCCCAGGGTGAGCAATAACAGCAGCACTCCGCTGACCCAATTGAATTCGCGCGGTTTTTTGTAAGCGCCCATAATAAAGACCCGGATCATGTGCGCGGTACACATCAGGATCATGCCATTGGATGACCAGTGATGGATCATCCTGATTGCGGAACCGAAATTTACCTGTGTCTCGATAAATTGAATGCTGGAATAAGCCGCTTCTGGGGTTGGTTTGTAGTAAAAAGCTAGCATGATCCCGGTAATACCCTGCACGACGAATAAGAAGGCGGTGATGCCTCCAAGGCAGTACCACCAGCGCTGGGCGAATTTTGGTACAGTTTTGCTTAAAAACTTGGATAG
>JAUWLJ010000237.1 GCA_030613705.1 Chloroflexota bacterium | reverse complement strand
CAAACTTCCACTGATAACCTTTGCCGGGATCATCTTCTTCCTGTTCCTGAATTGGCTGTTGATCGAGTGGTTCTGGGATCCAAATCTACTTTATGGTATTGGATGGCAGAATTCCAGCTCGATGCTGTTTATGATCATCCTGTATTCGATGGCGGGAGTGATTTATGTTGGTTTCAGCGCATACCGCCGCAGTCAGGGGATTGATGTCGATAAGGTTTACCAGGAAATCCCAGTCGAGTAAAAATTTTTAGCAACCAGCAGAAACCTGACAGGTCTATACCTGACTGTCAGGTTTTTTTTCTTTTATCGTGTTTTATTTTCAATGCTCATATACAGTAAGGAACAAAAGGTGACAGAGTTCAATTGACTAACGCGCATGAAGATGCTACAATTTTTTTACTTATCCAAGAATTATTTCCATCCATGTTCAGAGTAATAACCAATAATAATTGTGATTGAAATCTTCGAAAACCGAATAGATTGCGGACAATTTCAACATAAATGCATTCTTGACCCAGGAAAAGATTATTGCTATCAGTTCAATCAAACTCAATAAGTATGCTAAAGGAGGTGAAATCTAAGCTATCAATAAGACGATTTACTGATGGTTACCATGGATTTTGCCAGTAATTGTAAAATCCAGGGTACCGGTTGGTCGGATCAATAATAAAAACTGAGGAGAAATTGAAATGGCAAAGAACCATAAATTGTATCTACTATTCGTTGTCACGATGATAATGGCACTCTTACTGGCTGCTTGCGGGGGAGGACAAGCAGAAAAAGAAAAAGTTATCATCTATACGGCAAAAGAAAATGAAGAGATCGAAGAGTACCTGCCTGTTGCAGAAGAAGCTTTACCGGATCTGCAGCTGGAGGTGCTGCGCCTCTCCACCGGTGACTTAACCGCCCGGCTATTAGCCGAGAAGGACAATCCCCAAGCTGATGTGATCTGGGGAGTTGCCGCCACGAGCATGATGATCTTCGATGAAGAGGGCATGCTTGTACCTTATGCACCTGAAGGTCAGGATGAAATCCTGCCTCAATTCAAAGACACCGCCGATCCACCCGCCTGGGTTGGTGTTGACGCATATGTGACCGCGTTCTGCGTGAATACTGTTTTGGCTGATGAATTTGGACTCCCAATTCCGCAGTCCTGGGAAGATCTGCTTGATCCAGTCTATGAAGGCCACATCGTCATGCCCAATCCTGCTTCATCAGGCACCGGATTCATGTTCGTATCCAGTGTGCTTCAAGGACTTGGCGAAGAGGCTGGTTGGGAATACCTGGCTGAACTCGACAAGAATATGGCCATCTACACCAAATCGGGTTCAAAACCCTGCAAGATGGCTGGAGCGGGTGAATATCCCATCGGTATTTCCTTCGAGTTCGTAGCAGCCAGCCAGATTGATGCTGGGGCACCACTGGTCTTGGTATTGCCCGCTGAGGGATCCGGCTTCGAAATGGAGGTAAATGGCCTGGTCAAGGGCACCGAGAATGAAGAAGCTGCCAAGAAATTCTTGGACTGGGCGATCAGCAATGAAGCCATGGAAATGTATGCTACATACTTCGGTGTACTGGCCAAGCCCGGCTTCCCAGTACCAGAAGGCATTCCCGCGGATATTGCCGACAGATTGTTCGCCATGGACTTCCGCTGGTCTTCAGAAAATCGAGAAGCGATTTTAGAGCGATGGTTGAATAATTTCGATGCCAAGACGGAACAAGAATAGGCATTTGAACACACTTTAAAATATCAGCACCTCTTGGGGCTCCCGGCTATCCATCCTCCGGCTTGCCGGAGCCCCTTGTTTAGGTAAATATGATGCAACATTCAATTGACTCGACGCATGATCCTTACTTGATAGTCAATAACATCACGAAGACTTTCGGTGATCTGGTAGCACTAAATGATGTCTCCTTGTCCGTGAACGAAGGAGAGTTCGTCTGTTTACTTGGGCCAAGTGGTTGTGGAAAAACCACCTTGCTCAGGATTATCGCCGGTCTAGAGCAGCAGAACACTGGACAAGTGCATCAAGCTGGAAGAGATATTTCAAGATTGCCGCCCCGTGAGCGTGATTTCGGGATTGTTTTTCAATCTTACGCATTATTCCCCAACCTGACTGCAGCAGAAAATATCGCCTACGGTCTGGAAAACCGCAAGGTGCCAAAAGACGAGATCAAAACTCGGGTTGCTGAACTTCTGGAATTAATTGGCTTACCAGATGTAGGCGAGAAATACCCGGCCCATCTTTCTGGTGGTCAGCAGCAGCTGGTTGCCCTGGCTCGCGCCTTGGCTCCATCTCCAGGATTATTACTGCTCGATGAACCACTATCCGCTCTGGATGCAAGGGTGCGCATTTCCCTGCGAATAGAGATCAAGCACCTGCAAGCCCGGTTAGGGGTAACAACAGTCTTTGTTACCCATGACCAGGAAGAGGCCCTCGTGATGGCCGATCGAATCGTTGTCATGGATCAAGGCACTATCGAGCAGGTCGGGAATTCAGAGGAGATATACCGCTCGCCAGATTCCCCCTTTGTTGCAAATTTTGTCGGCATGATGAATTTCATCCCAGCCCTGACAACGGACACCCCGAATAGATTGAGAGTTGGCTCCATTATATTGGAATGCCCCACTCCTGAGGGTTTGGGACCCGATTCACCGGTCACTGTTGCAATCAGACCTGAAGAGATTCGCATTACAAAAAATGACTCTCTTGATCGAAACATCAACCAGGTGAAGGTTATCGAGTCTGAATTCTTGGGCTCTTTCTACCGGTTGACTTGCCAGTTAGATGATGAAAATCAAACGCAGCTGCTGGTGGAAGTTTCGAACAATCTGATGGAAGAGCTGGCAATCGAGGTTGGATCCTCGTTGTTCATCAATCTCCCCTCAGAGATAATTCGTGTGTATCCAGGTGAGCTCTCAAATAGGTCTTGACAATTATTGTTATGGAATCCTCTGCTGACCACCCCGTTGATATCAAAAATTTTCAGAATAAGATTGTCCGCCAGCGTTTAGGTTTCGAAGATTACCTGCGCAGATTATTCTTCATCCTGCTCGCTCTTGGATTATTTATCTTTCTGATTTATCCGATATATATCGGATTGCTGCGCAGCTTTCAAAATAAGATTGGCGAATTTGTTGGCTTGGAAAATTATATTGATTACTTTTCCTCCAGCCCTACATCCGCCTCTTTAACCCACAGCCTGTACATCTCTGTAATGAGCATGGCTATTACAGTTGTGCTGGCGTTCACATATGCTTATGGGTTATCACGCATCACCATTCCTGGAAAAAAAGTTTTGGGAGGCATCGCCCTATTACCTATCTTCATGCCGTCACTGGTTCAGGCGCTTGGATTAATCTACATTTTCGGCAATAATGGCGTATTCACCCGCCTAACCGGGATCAATATCCATATTTATGGTCCAACCGGCATCATTCTCTCTGAAGTGTACTACGCTTTTCCCCATGCCTTTATTATTATTGCCGCAGCACTCGCCTTAGCTGATGCACGCTTGTATGAAGCCGCAGAATCACTGCGCACCAAGGGCTCGCGGATGTTCACTACCATTACTTTGTCTGGAGCAAAATATGGTCTCTTGAGCGCTAGTTTTGTGGTGTTTACCCTGGCGATTACAGATTTTGGAGCCCCGAAAGTTATTGGCGGCAATTACGATGTCCTGGCAACAGATATCTACAACCAGGTGATTGGACAGCAGAACTTCGAAATGGGCGCCACGATCAGCACATTACTGCTCGTACCAGCATTGCTTGCCTTCGTCCTGGATCGGTTGGTCCAACGCCGTCAAGTCGCGATGGTATCTACTGGCATCAACCCCATGGGACCGAAACCCCACCAACCATTCGTTCAGAGGGGAGTCTTTGCCTTCATGCTTCTCATGGCAGCTTTTATTCTCAGCATCTACGCAATTGTCATCATTGGCGCTTTCACTCAATATTGGCCTTATGATCTCTCTTTAACGCTAAGAAACTTCACCTTTTATGTCGCTGGCACTCAACACCGCGGCGGCGCATTTGTCGTCTTGTGGAACAGCGTTCAAATGGCATTTTGGACAGCATTAATCGGCACAATCATCATCTTCTTCAGTGCCTACCTGATCGACAAAACCCGCGGGTTGAAAACCTCCCGCTCGGTTCTTTACTTATTATCCATCACCTCACTGGCCATTCCAGGAATGGTCTTGGGTTTAGCTTATATATTCACTTTCAACAATCCTTCAAATCCGTTGAATTTCCTTTATGGGACCTTGACGATCCTGGTGATATCAACGATCGTGCACTACTACACAGTCCCCTTTCTGACTGCTACAACCTCTATAAAACAGATCGATC
>JAUWLJ010000222.1 GCA_030613705.1 Chloroflexota bacterium | reverse complement strand
GGGGTCCAAGGAGCTTTCATTCTGCCTGGCAGTCATCGGTGGAGAGCCAGACTTGATGATTGGGAATGGGAGTCCTGAAATGGCGCGTCTGAAAGATCTCTGTCATGCTCATGGACTTGATGATTTAGTCACTTTTCTAGGCAAGCAGGATCAAGATTCCTTACCATACTATTATTCAGCCGCAGCAGCTGTGGTCGTTCCATCCCATTATGAATCATTTGGTATGGTCGCCCTCGAAGCCATGGCTTGTGGAACACCAGTTGTTGCCTCCCAGGTGGGGGGATTGGCTTATCTAGTACAAGATGGGATTACGGGTTATACCGTACCATTCAGCGATATCGAAGCGCTAGCAGACCGCCTGGCGGAGCTGATAAAAAATCTAGACCTGAGGGATAAACTCGGTGTCCAAGCAGCCTCATTGGCTCAGGAGTTCAGCTGGGATATTATCGCCAGTAGAATTGTTGACCTATATCTGGAAGTCATAGCTAATCAACCTATCTGAATACAATTATTTCCAGCACCCTTGACAATTATTGATGTACCATGTATCATTAGTTACCCCACCCCCCCCGGGGGGGGATAGGAGATCGAAGTGAGATGAAGGATAATGAAAATACCTTACGCAGGTTGAAAAGCATTGAAGGGCACGTACGCGGAATTGAGCGTATGATTGATGAAGATACTTATTGTATCGATGTCATTCGCCAAATTCAAGCTGTTCAAGCAGCATTGGATAAGGTGAGCACAATCATTTTGGACAATCATCTCAACTCCTGCCTGATCACCGCGGTGCGCGGCGATGATCCTGAAGATCGCGAGCGCGTTCTGAAGGAAATTTCCGAGGTCTTTGCAGCTTCGGCGAAGATATAAAATCCTAAAATAATCCAAGACGGAGGTAATTATGACCACTACAGTTTCATATAGCATTCCAAATATTTCTTGCAACCACTGCGTGCATACAGTAACAATGGAAGTGAGCGATCTTGAGGGTGTGCAAAGTGTTGTCGCAGATGTTGAAACTCAGCAAGCGACAATCGTTTTTGAGCCACCCGCCACAGAAGATGAAATCAAGAATTTATTGGCGGGAATAAATTACCCTGTCGCAGGGTAAATGGAAAAGACATTGTATAAGAATTATTTGGAGTTGTCTTTCTTGAGGAGGTATTAATGGCCGAGGAAATGCAGATCACGCTGCCAATCACCGGTATGACCTGTGCGAACTGCGTGGCTACTGTTGAACGTAATATCAAAAAAATCGATGGTGTGAGCCAAGCAGTAGTAAATTTGTCATCTGAAAGGGCGACAGTTGAATTCGATCCTGATCTGGCATCTTTAGACGATGTTATTGGTCGCATCGACCGAGCAGGGTACGGCATCGCCACAGGGCATGCAGATCTCATTATTCAACGGATGAGTGATGACAACGATGCTAGAAGGCTGGAAAAAGCGCTCAAGCAGCTGGATGGAGTACTCGCAGCACAAGTCGTTTATGGCGCAGAAAAAGCCCAGGTCGAATATATTCCGACTATGATCAGCCAAGCTGAGCTGCGCAAGGCGGTCAATGAAGCGGGATTTGTTGCGGTTGAGACTGGCGGTGAAATCGAGGATGCGGAACGGAAAGTCCGGGAAGCGGAAACTAGCAAACAGCGCCACTTGCTAACCGTGGGTTTAGTCTTCACGATCCCGCTTTTCCTGCTTTCGATGGCGCGGGATCTGGGTTTGCTGCCCCCACAACTTGCTGAAGCTGCCTGGTTAAATTGGGTTATGCTGGCATTAGCGACACCAGTCCAGTTCTACGTCGGTTGGGACTATTATGTTGGGTCCTATAAAGCCCTGCGCAACCGTACGGCGAATATGGATGTGTTGATCGCCATGGGGTCTTCGGCGGCATACTTCTATTCACTTACAGTGGTATTTGGGTTAATTCCAGGGCATACATATTTCGAGACTTCGGCTGTGATCATCACCCTGATAAAGCTCGGAAAGTATTTAGAAGCGCGGGCCAGAGGACATACCAGCGAAGCGATTAAAAAGTTGATGGGGCTGCGTGCCAAGACTGCGCGGGTTATCCGGGAAGGTGAAGAGATTGAAATACCAGCAGATGAAGTTCAAGTGGGGGATATTGTCAGTGTACGTCCAGGTGAAAAGATCGCAGTAGACGGTGTTGTCATTGAGGGACACTCATCGATTGATGAGTCGATGCTGACTGGTGAATCGTTGCCAGTGGAGAAGGGTCCTGGAGATCCTGTGATCGGTGCAACATTGAATAAACTTGGATTAATCAAGTTTGAGGCCACCAAAGTTGGTAAGGAGACTGCTCTGGCACAGATTATTCATCTGGTTGAGCAAGCACAGGGCAGCAAGGCACCGATCCAAAAACTAGCCGATCAAGTTTCGGCTGTTTTTGTCCCGGCTGTGATCGCGATTGCGGCGATCACATTTCTCGTCTGGTTTTTATTAATCCCATTACCGGTCGGTTCGGAAATCACGCTCTTTACCCGGGCATTAATCAATACGGTGGCCGTATTGGTGATCGCCTGTCCCTGTGCAATGGGTTTAGCGACACCAACTGCTGTAATGGTTGGCTCTGGAAAAGGCGCCGAAATGGGCATCCTGTTTAAATCCGGCGAAGCTTTAGAACGCGCTGGGGGTACATCAACGGTTGTACTAGATAAAACTGGTACGATCACACGCGGTCAACCAGCTGTAACTGATTTAATTATATTAGAACCTGTCGCTGCCCAACAATTTGCTGGGATAGGAGTTGCGGTGGCTGAATATCCAGGTGTACTAGATGAAAACGAGATACTTCGGCTCGCAGCTTCACTTGAAAAAGGCAGTGAGCACCCCCTAGGTGAAGCGATTGTAGCTGAATCTGGAGAGCGGGGTTTAATGCTCAGCGAGCCAGAGAGTTTTCGGGCAGAAGTTGGTCATGGAGTCGAGGGTCAGGTTGATGGCTACCGGGTGATGGTTGGCAATTTACGCATGATGACAGCCCATCAACTGAATTTAAACAGCTTTACTTCGAGTGTTGAGAAACTTCAGAACGAAGCCAAAACTGCAATGCTGATTGCGGTGGATGATCAGGTAGTGGGAGTGATCGGGGTTGCTGACACAGTCAAGGATGGATCGAACGCTGCTATCCAGGATCTGCACGAGATGAATTTGAGTGTGGCGATGATCACTGGAGACAACCAGCAAACTGCCCAAGCCATATCTGACCAGGTTGGTATCGGTCGTGTGCTGGCTGAAGTGCTACCTGGTGACAAAGCCAATCAGGTGAAACAGCTGCAAGGCAATGAAGAGGTGGTCGCAATGGTTGGCGACGGGATTAATGATGCCCCCGCCCTAGCCCAAGCAGATGTTGGCATTGCTATTGGCAGCGGTACGGACGTGGCCATTGCCGCTGCACCGATCGTTTTAATCAGCGGAGATTTACGCGGGGTTCCACGGGCGATCGCATTATCCCGGAGAACTTTAAAAACGATAAAACAGAATCTGTTCTGGGCTTTCTTCTATAACGTGATATTAATTCCTGCTGCAGCTTTTGGATTGCTCAACCCAATGCTGGCTGCCGGAGCGATGGCTTTCAGCAGTGTGTTTGTTGTCACGAACAGCTTGAGATTACGCAGATTTAATACGGACTACTAAAATTTCCCTTCAAACTAGGTCGAGAGAGGTGCTGTTCTGAGAAACAGCACCTCTCTGATGGTTTAAATGGTTGGTAGTATTAATCCAGCTATCTGACACTTTGGTGGAAAAAGTCTGAGTACTTCCATTCGTCATTAGTGAAAACTGTCAGGTAGCAAGGTATTGATTTGGATCTTAATTCAATAGATTAGACTTCGGATTCATTCTGGCAAATTAAAACCAATAGAGTTGTATCGTCGGAGCGGGGAGTTTGACCGAGAAATGTTTGATGATCCGATAAAATTGTCTCAATAATATCTTCGGCTAAAGGTGTGTAATTAGATTTTTGATGGAAGTTTAAGATCACTTGTTTAAGACGCTCTTCTCCGTAATATTCTCCCTCTGCCGACTGTGCTTCTGTGACGCCATCGGTATAGATAACCAGCACATCACCAGGCGAGAACTTGTGGTCACCGCATTCCCATTTTGCATCTTCGAGAATACCGATTGGCATCCCAGTTTTCTCAAGTATTTTTAGCGAGTGTTCGATCTGCTCAGAAACTATCAATGGTGGGTTATGCCCGGCGTTGATATAGCTGAGTATGCTCGATTGCGTGTCTAAAACTCCTAAAAATACCGTCACGAACAGTCCTGAATGCGTATCTTGCAGCAGGCGGCGATTGACCGCTTCTATGACCCGTTCGGGATGGGTGGGAAATTCTTCAGCATAAGTGCGAATGAGGGTTCTGGTGGAGGTCATGAAAAGGGCAGCTGCGGCTCCCTTATCAGCGACATCTGCAACAACAATGCACAGGTGATTATCTGGCAGAGGGATGGTATCGTAAAAATCACCAGAAGTCTCTCGAGCGGGTTCAATGCTCACAGATAAATTAAAGCCAGGTATATCAGGCAATTCATCAGGTAAGAAGCTGGCTTGGACCCGCCGAGCTTCAGCCATTTCGAGCGCGACCTCCCCCTGGGCTGCAGCTTGGGCGAGAATCTGCTCAGAGACGGCTTGAATTCGAGACTTAACTTGTTTCTTATACCAGGCAGC